>JBKKAT010000688.1:0-2509 GCA_046714535.1 Acidobacteriota bacterium
GATGGGGAGTCTCTCGAAAAATAGCATTAGCCAAACAGACACGTCAAAGTTTCCTTCTTTGAATCCGGCCCAGTAACAGAAAGCCCGATTCCCAATTACCTTGGGTTTTACGTGTTTGAGGACTAGGTTCAAATTGATTTCCATTCGCGTCCATTCATTCTCATTCCATATTTCCATATCTTCAGGAGTGAATATCAACATCTCATAGTCATCTGGTATTCGCGATTTTCTTTCGTGCCAAAACAACCCTTTCAGTGTGTACAATAGTCCTCGCTTAATCCTTCCCAAATTAACTCTGTAATCACGTGCCTTCCCCAAAATAATTCCCTCTGGCGTCACAACCTCCGCGATTCGAAAGTTGCGCTCAATCATTTTTGCGAAACCGGTTTTATTTGGATTGGTGAAAGCCCGTTCGACCCGTTCGATAACTGGTTTCATTTCGGGATGATCTTTCAAATCTTCTCGCAGAGAGAGCATGGTCGTGAAGTATTCGTCTTCTATGGATTTTTTCGTTCCATTACAGTCGGAACAAACCGGAACGGTTATTAGGCTGCTTGGTTTGCTGTCGGGGAACAAATTCTTCGGCGGAACGTGTTCATCAGTTACTGCCTTGGTATTTCCGCAATAAACGCAAATTCCATAGCCCCTTTTGCGTTTTTTCGAACCGTGTCTGGACATGATTTTTACTCGAATGGTACTCGAAAGTCCCTGAGTACCACGCCGCATCATAGAATAATCTCGCGGATCATACAGTGCACGGGAAATTTAAAGAAGCCTAGCTTAAAAAGCTCAAGTAAAGAATATTTCAGACGAATGTGGCGTTTGTTCTCCAGAACCGATAATAAATCATGTTACTTCATGGCAAATCGTGCGTGTAATGGGTACGATAACTCGTCGATAGAGCGAAGAAACTCCTGCACTTAAATATTAATTGGACAACGACACTGAGGAGAGAAAATTATGTTCGTGGCGCGACGTAGCCAATTGCACGGGCCAATAATACTCGTGAAGCTTGCAGTTTTCCGATTAGCATGGGAATTTGCTTGACTTCGCCGTAAAAAGTCAACTCTGACTCAATAAAAGGAAAGAATTCGTATGGGTAACTGATTGCCTTTTTCTTCATTAGGACCGGAATAAAACTGGAACCTTGGTCAACCGGTTTTTCATTGCTACAAAGGGACAAAATGCACTCTTCACCTTCGAGCGTCGTGATGACTTCTTCCGCAGGTAAAGTGATAACACCTCGAAGACACACATCAGCGGTAGGATTTTCCGTATAAAGCCAATCATCAATCTTCGTATATATTGTTTGCCGTAGCTTATTGTAGGCGAGTTGCAAAGGTGATCTGGTTGCGGATAAACCAATACCCAGAATCCCAGCCGTCAACGATGCATTGGAACTGATTCGTTGGAGAAACTCCCAGTCAGCATAAATCATCTCATCTGCCACAAAATTGATTCCTTTCCCGACTGCTTCTCTCGACAACGCAAGTTCAATCAGTTCTCCCGTCTCAAGTCCTGCCTCTTCTGCAACTGATACATTATTGCGATAAATAATTGTTGCATATGGGTTCGGTATGTTTTTGACGCATTGACCACCAAGCGTTTCTTCACTCCATACCAAAGCTCTGATATCGGCTACCAACTCGGCCGGTATTACCATGACGTACGCACTTCCGTTTGTATGTCCTACTGAGGAGTTAAAAACCAAATAAATCGGGAGCAGTTTGTAAGCATAGCGGGCCCCAGGCGCATATTCCTCGAACTTTTTAGGCATAAATAGGCCCTGCTGAGCAGCATCATCGCAGGTTCCAGAAAATTGCTTGAACCAATAATCAAAGTCTCCAAACACTTGCGCGCCCGATGTTAGTGTGACTATGGCAGAATAGTCGCCACCATTCATAAGATCGCCAATGCGTTTCGCAATCTGTTCGGCAGGAAGTGAAGGGAGATCTAATCTATCTTTCATTTTGATACTTGAGATTAAGGTCATTCTGTAAATTAAGTTGGTCAATGTTATTTTTGGAAAGAACTCCTTTCAGCAAGACTGCTGCAAGGCTTGAATAGGCTTGTTGCTGTGTGGTGATGTGTTCAAGGAGTAAATCACAATCATCGAGGAACTCAATTACTTTCGCGACGATCCTGTGAATTTCTGCCAAAGGCGGCAAAGGTATGGAAATGGACTTAAGGATCACAAGATTTATGTTTTTTTGTGCGGTTGCAGGAGCAAACTCAATCAACTGTTCTTTCACGGTACGCATGAAGAATTCGAAGTACCTTGCGTCACCAAGTTCAGGATGAGGCACGAAACCGACAACACTATCCGGAAAGCATGCGTCAAACGTTAAAATACCGCTGGCGGCAATGTTCGCTGCGATCGTAATACACAGAGTTCCCTTTGGCCATTTAGCACTTTGGGTTAAGCCTGCATCGTTATATTTGTTCGTAAATGTCTTGATGTATCCATTCGAATTGGCAACATCCCCAGTCTGCACAAGAAAGTGAGTAC
>JBKKAT010000689.1:0-2782 GCA_046714535.1 Acidobacteriota bacterium
GGAACATTGCATAATGACAGCATGGAGCTGACCGCAATCGAATCGATTTTCGGTGATCGATGTTTTCCCGCGTTTTCCATCAAGGGTGCAATCGGTCATACAATGGGAGCAGCAGGAGGGATCGAAGCTGCTGTCTGCATTTCCGCAATGAGTGACCGAACGGTTCCTGCAACGGCAGGGCTCGTGAATCCAGAAGCGCGGGCGACGGGCAAAGTCTCTAGCCAACTTCAATCGTTTGCTGGAAATAACATATTGACCACAAACTCGGGGTTCGGTGGCTGCAACGCCGCACTGATTTTTCGGAACCTCTAAATGCAAATCTCGTTCGCTGGTGGAGCCTGGATTATTGGTTCCTCCTATGGCACATTTTATTCGGGTGCTCCACAGAAATTGCCTGCAATCGATCAACTTTTCCCCCGCGTTCCGGCCAGGCTGGGGAGGTTTGATGAGTTTACAAAATTCGGTTTTGCTGCTGTCGGTCTAGCTTTGCAGGAAGCAGGATGGACCGATTTCGCAAAATCAGACGATACAGGGCTCATCATCTCCACGGAATATGGTGTTATGCAAACTGATCTGACCTACTATGAAACAACGATCCCGGAGGGCTCACTTCTATCCAGTCCAAATCTTTTTTCGTATACCTTACCCGTGACAGTTATCGGAGAATGCGCTGTTTTTTTTCATTTAACCGGTCCTACGTTTTGTATAGGTGATAATGGCAGGAGCGGCTTGACAGCTCTGGAAACAGCGGCCTTTTTGTTGCAGTCAAAGCAAGCGCATAGAATGATCGCGGCCTGGATAGAAACGGCCCCAGGCCTGGTCGACGCGCAACCGAACCGGCCCGGCGCAGCGGCAGTTGTTCTGGAGGCGAAGACTCAAGATGCCACTCTTGAAAATAGAAGAACACCGGGTACTCTTTCTGATCCGGCAAGCCTGCCCTCCTTGTTCGCACTTTTTCCCAATCTGAATGTTGGCGAATGATATTTATGAACGCATGTTCCCCAAATCACTGTGATATAATTTTTTGAAATTATGGGGAATCATGAATAGTATTCCCGCGGAGCTGACAATTGTCCCTGGAAAACGAACTTAAATCCCTCATCGTTACTGAGCTCAAGTTGGCACACATCAAACCGGAAGAAATAGACGACGAATCTCCTTTAATTGGGGAAGGATTAGGATTGGATTCATTAGACGCCGTTGAGATTGTTGTCTTATTACAGAAGCATTACCAGGTAATGATGAAAGAAACTGATAGGGCCGCTTTCTCCTCCATCAAGAGCTTGGCAGACTATATACGGAACCACAGGTAAACCAATGAACAGCCGCCCGGTCGGTATTGTTGGAATGGGCTGCATCTGTGGAGCCGGAGATACCGTAGAAGAAGTTATTGCAACACTTTACGCCGGCCGGCGCAATCCGGTTGCTCCTGTAGGGTTTACTGCCGAACTTTCCGAATATCCGCCTGTATTCGAAGTATTCAGCGATCTCAGTCGATTTGCAGTTCATCAGAATCACAGCAGAACGACAATACTGGCGATTGCTGCAATTCGCGAAGCCTTGCTTCGGGCAGAGCTGAACGATTCCGCTTTGAAACAGATAAGGGTTGGAATCGCTTTGGGAACCACTGTAGGCTGTACGCTGAATTGCGAATCATTTTACCGGCAGTATCTTGCCGGCAAGATGCCCAACATCTCCCCCATAAGGAGATTTCTTGAAAACAATCCCGCGGTGGCCATCGCGGAAATATACGGTTTTACGGGGCCTGTAGCGGCCGTGGCGAATGCTTGTTCTTCAGGAACCGATGCGATCGGTCTTGCCAGAGACTGGATCAATTTCAACCTCTGTGATATTGCGATTGCAGGGGGAACCGATGAACTTTCACGGGCAGCTTATCTCGGCTTTAATGCGCTTCAAGTGACTTCCAATGAACCTTGCAGACCATTTGACAAGAACCGGAAGGGATTAAATTTGGGAGAAGGCGCCGGTATATTAATCCTCGAAAGCGAGAATTCCATTCGCAGGCGAAACGCTCGTCCATTCGCGATGGTGAGCGGATTTGCCACCAGTTGCGACGCATATCATCTAACCGGACCCCATCCGGATGGTGCGGGGCTTGAAAGAGCGATCTGCGGCGCACTCGCGGATGCTGCGGTTCCTGTCACCGATATTGCGTTCATTAATGCACATGGAACTTCCACCATTGACAATGACAAAGTGGAAGGATGCGTAATTTCACGGCTTTTCGGTGACGCAATTCCTGTTGTTTCAACAAAGGCGTACACGGGACATACACTGGGAGCGGCCGGCGGTATTGAGGCAGTTCTGACTGCCTGCGGTTTGCTGGATCAGAAACTTCCCGGCACCGCCGGATTCGAGGAGTCCGATCCGGCGTGTAAGATTATCCCAATCGACCGGCCCACCGGCATTTCGGGACGATTTGCGCTCTCCACATCCCTGGCATTTGGCGGAAGTAATTCTGCAATCGTGCTTCAAGTCGTTTAAAAATGGCTATTGCAGTACTCGGCATTGGCGTGGTTTCCGCCGCGGGATGCGGTCTGGAAGGTTTCCGTTCGGTAATGGAGGGAAACACGAAACCCGCGATCAAATATCAAGAGGTTCAAACTCCGGATGGAATTTTTCAGATTCCCTATTATCAAGCGGAGATCTCAGGGCTGAATCAGTTTGTACCGCCAGCAACCCTTCGGCGAATCTCACGTTTTTCTCAGATGGCTTTGCTTGCGGCGCATCTTGCCGTGAAAGATAGCGGACTGACCTTACA
>JBKKAT010000690.1:0-4026 GCA_046714535.1 Acidobacteriota bacterium
ACTTCTATCAGAGTCCCTTTTTCGAGTTCTGCTCCGGTTGTCAGTTTCTTGAACTTCACGGTGAATCCTCCGGCCGTCTGTGAGATGGCTTCCGCGACTGCGTATCTCCAGACAAAATTTCCGGTGCTGTCAGAACCGGTCATCAGATACGTCTTCTGTTTTGCGATGGCCGCGCCGGCAGGCACTTGATGGTTGGCGCCCGTTCGCAGAAAAGGTACGGGCGTACCGGTTATGTGAGCCACAGAAAATGCATTATTCTGCGGTGGACTCTCCCCAAAGGAGAGATCGGGAAAAAATACGGTTGCACCTTCCAGGAACGGATCCACTTTGAGTTTTTGCGTGGAGCGCTCCAGGAAATGTTTGATCAACAGCATTCTGTAATTCGATTCTTCTTCCGGCTGTGTTTGAGCGCTGATGTTTTTCAAAATAGATTTCTGGGCGTCAAAGGCGTGATAGCTGAAAAAAAGCAGCAGAAGAAAGAGTGAAACTCCGGCCAAGAATTCCAGCATGGTCACACCTCGCATCATTCGGATCGGTAAAATAACGTTTCCACGATTAGTTGATTCTGGTGAAGAGCACGGCAACGAATCTGTTTTGTTCCGAAAAAGGGGGTGTGATCCTGAACAGACCATTCCAGCAGAAATGTCCCTGATTTTTCCTGAACATTTCCTGCTAAAAGATTTTCAATCGGAATCGTACGCAGCTCCTCCACCTTATTCATCAGGAGAAGCGTCGCTTTTTGTTGGATTTTGCTCTTGCCGAGCAGTCGTAACGAAGACATGTTTGCACTCCCGATGAAGAAGAGAGCTGTGAAGATCAGGAAGCACGCAACGAGAATCTCGATGTAAGTAAATCCATTTGTCTTCCTCATCGTGCTGACGGATCATCAAAGTTCATGCCAATCGTTTCTCGTCTGATGGAGAAAAAAACACGAGAGCAAAAAATGAGGTAGAAGCTGAAAGTTCAGCGTTCGCAGCGATTAAGCGTGTAAATTCCTGTTTACACCAGGCTTTAAAAAACTTGCCGGAGCAAGATCAAGTAGATGTAGGCAGCAAGAATGCCAAGCACTGCGTTGTACTCTTTATTTCTGAACACTTGCCGCCAGGAAAACTCCGTGGACACCTCCGGGTACATCATCACTGTGGGATATAAGGCGGGAATCACCGCAGAATAAGCAGAATATTCTGCGGGAAATTTTTTCCGTAGAACAGATTCTTCGTTCCGGATCACGGGAATATAACAGAGTGCGAAGTAGGCGGCGACCAGAAGCCAAACCCATATAGAATTTGCGATGAGGCAAAAACCGATCGCAATCAGAAAACTGCCCAGATAGAGTGGATTTCGTATGAACCGGTAAGGCCCACCTGTGGTCAAGACCTGATCTTTGTGAAGGTGGCCGGCTGCCCAGATGCGAATCGTTGCACCTAGAGTTACAAGCGCAAAACTATGCATCAAGTAATGTGGGCTATAACGCGCGAGCAAGAATGCCGCAAGAATGAGGGGAATACCCAGCGTTCTGCGATGCCGTCGCATCCATTCGGAATACACTTAATTTTTTGAAACCGCGGATGAGCACGGGCGAGGCGCCGAAATACAGATTTGAATTTTCTTATCGGTGTTCATCTGTGTTTATCTGTGGTTACTATTGATTTGTATTGAGAGATGTTGAAAGGTAGAAGGTTTTTTTGACGGAATCCAGAACCTGCGGCACTTCCAGTTTTCTCATGCATTGAATGCCGATGGGACATACGCGCAGGTAACAGGGGCTGCACTGGTAATTGATGGTGCACGCGGAATCATGCGGATTCCATGGTCCGTTGCGAAGCGGATCAGTCGGTCCGTACAATCCAACCACCGGAATCCCGAGGGCCGAAGCCAGATGGAGCGGACCGGAGTCGCTGCTAACCATCAACCGGGATTTGCTGGTCAAAGCAATCAATTCGGAAAGATTTGTGCTGAAAGAAATCATTGCGGGAGTGATGCATTTTCGCGCGACTTTATCCGCGAGGTGGCGCTCCCCTGGTCCCCATACGATCAGCGACGGAATATGAAGATCGTTGTAGATCATATCGATCAACTGGGCAAATTTATCCTCATCCCACAACTTTGTGATCCAGCCGCCACCGGGATTGATCAGCACAAAGTCTTCTAGTTCGAGCTTCTTCAGTTCTTGTTCGACGTACTGGACCGCTTCTTCCTCAGGATGAATATGAAAATGAAGGGGGGAGTTTTCCGAACGAATTCCCACAGAGTTCAACATCGCCAAATTCTTTTCGATGCTGTGTTTCTTTTTAGCCGTCCCCGCGCTGAATTCGTTTAGAAATAAAAAACTCCATTTCTGTTTTCGATCAGAATGAGCCATTCCAATTCTTCTGGATGCTCCGGTAAAACGGGCCAGCAGAGAAGATTTGAAGATTCCTTGAAAATCGAGCACCAGGTCAAATTCCTGGGAGCGAAGATAGCGGAGGAAACTGTACACTTCCTTCCATACAGCGGGCGAAAGAATCCGTTTTCGCCACTTTTTGGTGTCCACCAGTAAAAGTTGGCCCACAGCCGGGTGATGATTGAGCAAGGGGGCCACTCCCTTTTCCGCGACCCAGGTGATTCGTGCTGTTGGAAATCTTTCTTTCAGCAGGTGCGCAACGGGAAGTGTGTGGATCACATCACCGATCGAATTCAGCTGCAGGACGCAGATCGATCGTGGTTCTTCAAGAATACCGGCGCCGGATTTCTTCGAATAACCAACGGGTGGATTGTACTTTCCTTCCGCCTGTAATGGAAGTTGAACCTCCATATTGCCTCACCGTTTCCCTTTCCGGAACTGTTTCCGGAGTATAGTCGCTCCCTTTGCAATGCAAATGGGGCTTTAATTCTACCAGCAAATGATCAACTGTGTCATCATCAAATATCACGATATAATCAACACATTCCAGCGCATCCAGCAACGTCGCTCTCGCCTCTTGATTCAGGACCGGCCGTCCTGTTCCTTTCAAGCGCCGCACCGAATCATCGGAGTTCAAGCCGACGATCAAGAGATCTCCCAGGGCTCGCGCTTCCTGTAGATAACGAACGTGGCCGACATGCAGTACGTCAAAACAACCGTTAGCGAATACAACGCGGTTTTCTTTCCTGGATTCGAGGATTACTTTTAGATCGTTCAGCGTCCGGACTTTATTCATGCATGTCTGCGATCCGGATGGCTTCACCCAATTCTTCCGGAGTGACTGTTGCCGCGCCCCGTTTCATGACCACCAGCCCGGCCGCGCAATTTGCGAGTCTTGCCGCATCGTAAAAGGAGGCGCCCCCGGCGAACGCAAGCGCAAAAGTGGTGATCACTGTATCGCCGGCGCCGGTTACATCCACGATATCGGAGGAACCAAAAATCGGAATGGAACGAGGATCCTGATCCTTTGTGAATAGCGCCATTCCATTTTTCCCGCGTGTGATCAACAACGCCTGCACATCCAGTTTGGTGAGTAAGAGTTTTCCCACTTCCATAATGTTTTTCGCGTCCACGGTTTTGCCAATGATGGATTCTAATTCCGGTTCGTTTGGAGTAGCAGCAGTGACGCCGGCAAAACCCTGGAGGTTATAACGGGAATCCACGAAACAGGGAAGCCCTGAACGGGACAGTTCCTTCACGATCGGAGCCAAATGAACCGAACTTGCCACGCCAAGTCCATAATCGGAAACGATCAGTGCATCCAGATCTTTTGCAAACGCAGAGAGGCGTTGCGTCAATTCTTTGTGGCAACGGGCTTCGGCGGGGAGTGGCAAACAGCGGTCAATTCGCAGAATCTGCTGTTTCACGGAGTGCGGAGAACCTGCGACAATTCGCTGTTTGATGAAGGTAGGATGTTCATCATCACAAACAATGCCATCGGTGGAAATCCCCTTTTCTTTCAATACATTCAGGACAGTTCTGCCAGGCATGTCATTGCCAAGCACACCAAAAGGATAAGGATTTCCTCCCAGCTCATGAATGTTATTTACCGCGTTGGCTGCTCCTCCCGGTCCGATTTGCGA
>JBKKAT010000691.1:0-5529 GCA_046714535.1 Acidobacteriota bacterium
ATGTACTGCCATCCAGATCAGAAGAAAGCTTACCTCCATCATTGATTTGATGGAATGCAACCATGCGGGCATTCGGATCACCGATCAGCATTTTGTCGCGCTCAAAAGCCCCTGCGCCGGCTCCTGCAAAAGAAGCTCTATTCAAAAACTCATTGACCGACATGTAATATCCATCGGGCCATACGCCGATATGCGGGTAGTCGTTCATCAACGTATTACTCCATAAGAATGCATAGCGGAAGTAAGCGCCAAGCGGATTGGACGTTTGAGAAATAGCAAAACATTGATAATTTCCAACAGCGGGAAGAGCAAACTGACTGATCAGCCAGCGATCTGCAATTTGATCGTGCAACACGATCGGATCACCACTGTTGGTGTCTTGGCACGGACCGCCAAAACCGGCCCAGAGCGTATTTGTATTGCTCACAGCACGAGCAACCGTTCCATTTTTATTGTAGATCGCGTAACCAAGGTTGACGGTCTGAATAAAATGGTTTGGACCAACCGCACCGTTTGTATCCGGGGGGTAAACGCCCCATATATTTGAAATTCCTTCAAAGTTTACGCCCGTGGCAGGAATGTCCGGAGTAATATTCGGCTGAAACGGGGAATCCTGAATCACAGGATCCTTTGAGGGCCTGTCCGGTTTCGCGCCTTTTGAAGGCAACACCCGGTTCGGAACTTCAAAAGCAATTTTTGATGGCGCAGGATAAACCAGCGGCATCCATTCCAACCGAATGGACCTGTCGGCCTTCACTGCCTTGCTGACTTCCGGGCCTTTTGCGGGTCCACTCGAACCATAGGTTCGAGAGGAAGTATCGGAAGAACTTTGATCGATTTGTTTTCCCGCACTCTCATTTTGCGGAAAAACAAGCGAGGGTTCCTCTGCTGCTTCGCAAAAAACCGCAACAGCCAATGCAAACGTACAAAGAGCGATAATGTGAAGCAACCGCCAGTTAAATCTCATAGACTCCTCCACCTTTCATGTTTAGATACAAAAGTCACTACGTAGAAGTAGTGTAAATTAGAAGGATTGTATTATACTCTGTTTCTCATGTGGAAGTTAGTTATTTTTATTTCCATTTTCAATCTAATAGCATCATCTGCAATAGCTTCAGAGGAATGGTTTCATGCAGCAAAGAAGGGAGATGTTGCGACAATTCAAAAATTTCTAGCTTCCGGCAGTGATGTGAATGCAAAGGATCCCGAAGGTAGAACGGCATTGATCTGGGCCGTCTGGCACAGTCATTTGGATCTTGTTCAAACTTTGCTGAAAGCGCACGCAGATGTAAACATCGCAGATAGCGTTCAAGGTGGTACTGCCCTCCTATACGCCTCGACCCGCGGGTACAATCGCATTCTAAGGGAGTTAATTCAGGCAGGAGCCGATCCCCGCAAGTCCCCCACTGCCCTTTTGGAAACTACACATAACGGCCACTTAGAAACGGTTCGTGAACTGGTGAAATCCGGCGCACCCATGGACGCAAGAAGCCCTCAGGGGGAGTCGGCTTTCTTAATCGCAGCCTCCAAGGGTTTCCTGCCAATCGTGAAACTGCTGCATTCTTCAAAGATGAATCTGGAAGATACGAATCCTTCCGGAACTACAGCGCTCATGCTCGCTTCCAAAAATGGTCATCTGGAAACAGTGAAATATTTGATCGCAGCGGGAGCAAACGTAAATCAGAAGAACTTGATGGGTACAGTTCCCATTCTGTATGCTTCGGCGGAAGGACACGAATTGATTGTTCAGGAGCTGATTCGGGCCAAAGCGAACGTTAACGCAAAGGCGGACAAAGAAAATACGCCTCTCATGGCCGCTGCAATGAACGGACATGATGCCGTCATCCGTATTCTGTTAAAACGGGGAGCCTCGGTTCACGACGTAAATAAAGATGGAATGAGCGCCTTACTTTTTGCTTCCATGAAAGGCCAAACAAAAGCCGTAAAAACTCTCTTATCCCACAATGCAAATATTGAAGCCCGTGAAGGATCCGGGTGGACAGCACTCGTCGCCGCCTCCAAAGAAGGTTATAACGAAATTGTGAAAGCGTTGTTAGCGGCAAAAGCAAATGTAAATGTGGTGGATCAGCACGGACAAACTGCACTGATGCTCGCTGCATTTGGCGGACATGAAACGATTGTGATTGACCTGCTTCATTCAGGCGCAAAGCCGAATTTGACGGACAATGCTAAGAAAACTGCGTTGATGTACGCATCCATGCACGGGCACAATTCGATTGTTCGGAAATTGCTGCAATCCGGCGCCAATGTAGCGGCAAAGGATCAGTCCGGCATGACCGCTCTTAAATATGCGGAATCACGTCAGGATACCATCTCCATACTGCGTCAGGCCGGCGCCAAGGAATAACTTCACGGAATGTGCCCTTCGGGAAGTTTCTAAGCGCATCTAGTGTCCTTTCTTCCGACCCTTGCGTCTTCGCGCATTTGCGTTAAAGAGCTAGGGTTTTGATGCAACTGTTAACTGTTGTAAATCGTACTTCAGCAAATCCCCGATCCGATCAATATGAATATCAGCCGCAGGATAGCTTCGAATAATTTCCGGATCCAAAGCATAGTGCCCCTGTTTTGGGAAGACCGTAGTCACACGAGCTTTCCAGATCTGTTTGATCGCATCCAAAATGCGCAGCTTGTCATCTATCAACACATAATGTTTTGCTGGAAAACGTTTTTCCACGTCATCCAAATTTTCTTCTTTGTGAATGTAGATCAGTACGTCATCAAAAATTTCATACAACCCGGACCGTTCCACTTTGCGTGGCTGAAAAACAGCATCGCCATCTGAAAAGATCACCACCTGCCCCCACTGTTTTACACGATTTACAACATCCAGCGATTCCGGATAAAGACGATTCGCAAAAGGATAATTGATGAGATATCGGGAAATGCAGAGCAAGTTGGGATCTCGTGGATATGCGACCCGGTAACGCTGCAGGGCGCCCAGATAGTCCGCATAGCCAAGCTCACTTCGAAGTTCTTCGAAGAATTCCCAGTAGCGTGATTCTTTCTCCCGTCCAACAGCCTTGTCTAAATATTTTTTTAGATCCGCAGTGACTCTGTCGTTATCCATAAGAGTATTATCGACATCAAACAAGAATGCGACTTCTGAACTTGTCATAACTATAAGTACCGTTCCCTTTATTCTCCTGTCAAATCAGTGGAACCGCAACGTTCGTGCCGGAAGTTTGTTTCATCCGCGTTGCGGTTCAACATCCCCCAGCTAGTGGGATGATTCAAATGTTAGGGAAGACTGCCAGGAAACGAGTGTATTTGGGAGTAATAAGCACTATTCTATATTCGTCATGGGAGTGACTAACGATGGCTAAATGGACTTTTGAACCCGGACATACCGCCGCCGAATTCTCCGCGCGGCACATGATGGTCACGCATGTGCGTGGACACTTTAAAGATGTGCACGGAACGCTCAACTTCGATCTGAAAAATCCTGCCGCCTCTTCGGTCGAAGTCGTCATCGATACTCGCAAGGTCTGGACCGGCGAGGAAGCGCGTGACGCTCACCTCCGCAGCGCGGACTTTCTCGATGTAGAGAATTTTGCCGAAATCAGATTCTACGGTAATCAAATTACTGTTATTGGCGAGGTAGATGCGCAAGTGAACGGTAATCTCACAATTCGTGGAGTGACACGGCCCGTTACGTTAGACGTTCACTATCTCGGACAATGGAAAACGCCCTGGTGGGAGGACGGTGTCGATAAAGGACCGAGGACGCGCGCCGGCTTTGTCGCAAAGACCATAATCAATCGACACGACTTCGGAGTAAGTTGGAACGACAAGATGGACAATGGTGGCATCGTCGTAAGCGACAATGTAGAAATAACTATTGATGCTGAGGCGATCCTCGAAGCGTCTGATTCTTAAGAATGAGGCGCGTGCGAGCCTCTATCTGGAAGACCTTTCACCAGCGGATTCTATTGAAGCAGAGGAAACGACAAACTAACAAATGAATGGCGTCCCCCCAGGAGTCCATGTGCCGCCGCCTGCTACCGAATCAAGATCCTGATCGGACAACTATGATTTTGCAGGATCTCTCGGAATTACAACGTGGTAATCTCTTCTTCCCTCCCATCTTACTAATGGAGTAGTAACGCTTGAAAATAGTTGACTCTGTCAACTATTCTAGGACGAAGGACTCGATGCATTTTGGACGGAAGCATGATGCTTTTTGAATATCCGCAATGGTTGGAAGGCTGGTGGGTCGATCGTGCTTGTCGGCATTATGGCGTTGCACGCTTTGAAGATTGCGTTGAACTCCTCGAGAAGGCGGTTCAAAGCGTCAGCGACAGTTTCAGCGCAGACAGCAGAGGGGAAGTTCTGGACTATCAAGGGAATCCGGAACAGATGCTTGCGTACGGGTTGTTCTATTTTCCCCAAAGTTTCACCCGTATTCAGTTCGCGTTGTCGCAAATCGTTGTCCAGGGTTGGAACCTTCCCACAGACCGTCCGGTTCGTTTGCTGGATCTTGGCGCAGGAACTGGTGCTGCGGGATTCGGCGCTGCGGCGTTGCTGCAGCGGCCACAAATTGAAGGATGGGCGTTCGACCGTTCCGATGACGCTCTGCGCATCCATGCAGAACTGTCTACAATAGCACCCGGACAGTCCTGGCAGCAGGAACGAATCGATCTGCTTCGTCTGCAGAAGCGCAGGCTGCCCAAAATGGACCTGATCTTGCTCTCTTTTGCTCTCAACGAAATGCCGGCCACGCATGAAAAGGTACTGGATTTCTGGCTTCGATGGCTGCATCCGGGCGGCGTATTGTTGGTCCTGGAACCGTTCAGCAAGGATAGCATTTTCCGCTTGAACCAATACCGTGACCGCCTTACGAAGGAAACGAATTATCGCATCCTGTCTCCCGACACACCCTTGCCCGATTATCCAATGCTGCAAAAGGACGATTGTGAGTACGTGCGCGAGTGGCAGTTGCCTCAAAGCCTGCTTCTGCTGAATCGCAATTTGCGCCGCAGAATCGAAGTCTTGAAGTTCTGCTTCCTGGCAATCAGCCCACAGCGCGAAGTACCGCTCCGATCCAATGCTTTGCATTTTCGTTTGGTCGCTCCCTTTCTGCAGGTGAAGGGAAAGTGGCTCGCCTCGGGCTATGCTTCAGATGGTGTGCGCCGTGAATATGAAATTCTGAGCCGTCACCTGACTCCGGTGCTGAAGCGCAAGCTCCACGCCCTGAAGGCCGGGGATATTGTGCGCGCTTCCAACGTTCACCCGGCCGGAGACAGCTTCCGCTTCACACTCGACGAACCGTGAGCCGCGAAAAAGGAACACTGCTACTCTGGGCTCGTTCAGCCGACCAGTGCGGCGTGGGCGTTCAAAATCCTACCTCGAAAACTGTTCTCCGCACCCGTCGCAAATTTCTACTGTGACATCAACATCTTTAAAGTAGTACTCGGGGTGTTGTCCACCGGCTGGCGGATTCCGATCCCAATGTACTGACTTATTGAAGGGAATAACATAATAGCGTTGCGGGTCAGAAAGGCATTCAAT
>JBKKAT010000692.1:0-8748 GCA_046714535.1 Acidobacteriota bacterium
CCTGCGATGAACTCATGAATCGGTGTTTCTTTCAAGTCGGGGTCATACGCCTGCGATGCTTCAAATGCTGCCAGGTCGAAACCACCAGGCTGCAAGCCGCCGTAGAACGACGGAGCACTGATGTCGAGTTCACCGGGTTGAAGTCTACGATCACCATTCAGGTTGTGGTAGAAAATACTGCTAGCTCCAATATAGGTGAAGGTCGGGTTAGAGTAGGTGTCTAGTCCCGCGGTATATCCACTATAGTAGAGAGCGTAGTTTCCACGGATGATCGTTTTTCCATCACCGGATAAATCGTAAGTAGCGCCCAGTCGGGGTGAAACGTAGCTAAAACGTTCAGTTCCGTCACCACCCGGGTAAGCGAAAGCAGGAAGAATCGATTCGAAATTCAGAACGGCTGGAAGTGTCGAAGCATCATTCTTGCCGTCTGCTGTGTCGAATCGAGCACCAAGATTCAGTGTCAGCCTGTCCATACGGATTGTGTCGGTCACGTAAGCGCTGAAGGTATCATACTGAGCATGACCGTCAACGAACATCTGTGCCTTTACAAATCCTGATGTTAGAGGACCGCCACCCGGTAAGAGGTTGTAGTCATAAATCAGGTAGCCGTTTCCATAGCTGCTGAAGGTGCCGAGTTTGTTATGAGCATATTCAAATCCTACCTTCCATTCGTGATCTCCACCCCAGAAGTTTTCCATAAAGAGGTTGACGTCTGAGTTGAAGCTGTGGGTAGGCCGGTCGATCGGAGTAACGAAGAAACCGGTTTCTTCCCAGATTCCGGGGGTGAGAAGATAGATCATCGGTACTTGATTACCACCACTCGGATCCAGACCAAACGAGATGGCGAAGTAGCCATAGCGTGAGGTCAGGATTGTACGGTCATTGGGAATCCAAGTATGTTGAAAGGTCGGATATTTGTCGAAAATCGTACAGGGAGAACCCTGGTTCCAGGTTGTTTCTGCTGCCTGGTTCCCCGGATCAAAAGTACGACCTGACTTATTCTTATCGTTTGTCCAGATGCTGAACTGCAGTTCGTTCGACTCATTGATGTTGAGGTTGGTCTTGAGGTTCCAACTAATCAATTCTGTCTTATCGAATAGTCCGGTTCTGGTGAACAGATCGATCTGGTTTTTGCGGTAGGATCCCCATGCAAACAATCTATCTTTTATGATAGGTCCGCCGAGATCAAAACCGTATTCATAAACCTGATCAATCCGGTTTGAGCGTTCCACACCTGCTTCCACTAATTCATCAGGTGTATTGATGGACTGAAGACTTTCATTCGTGAAGTATCCGGAAACATTGGCTTCCCATTTGTTTCCGCCACGCTTTGTAACGATGTTCACAACAACGCCGCTTTTTCCAATCGATGCATCGGCGCCGCCGGAAGTAACCTGTACTTCTTCAAAAGCGTCGAAGTCATAGTATGTGGAAGAACCTGCTGCTGCGTTATCTTCCGCTGTTACACCATCGTATCTCCACGTGTTCGATTCGGAGGCATCGCCGCGAGCGAAAAAGTCTGTCTGCTGCCCGCTTTCAGAACCGGCGATGTTAATACGGTCGTTATCGACACCGGGAGTTTGTTCGATCATGGTCCACGGGTCGCGGCCGCTGGGAACCTGCTCCAGATATTCACTGGTGAAGGTCGTCTCGTTACCGAGCTTTCTGGTATCGACAACCGGCGTTTCTGCCACGACGACGAATTCTTCCTCCAGGGTTGGCCTCATGGTGATGCCCAATTGAACTTCACCACCGATCGAAACGCGAACTTCTTCCTGTCTGATTTCCGTAAAACCTTCCAAAGAGAAGGTAATGGAACACAAACCAGGAGGAATGTTGGCGAAACGGAAGCCGCCGGTCGGACCGGTCGTTGCCGTCTGCGGAGCGCCGAGGCTGTCGCATTCCAGCGTTGTACTTACTCCTGGTAGCGGAGCTTGTTTATCGTCTGCTACTCTGCCGTAAATGGCTCCTGCTCTACTTGATACTTGAGCAAAAGCGGAGTCGGCAAAAACGCAGGCGAATACCGCTGCTACAAGGAGAAGAGTGAACTTGTTTTTCATTGTTCCTCCATTAAAAACATTCCAAAACTGCGGATTAAAAAAAAACGGCGATCCTAAAGGGATCGCCGTTTCTCCTTCTGTATTGAAGGAGCCATGAGAGCGAAATTGCGGAAATAAAAACAAATTCACGGTTGTTCCTAAAATCTTGAGCTGCACGCAATGAGCCTTTGCAACGCCCATACCGAATTCGGCGGGAAAAACGAAATTGTGGCGAAATGAATGTTGATATGGGTGAACGTAGAAAATTTGGGGTGAACTGCAGAAAATCCCAATGATGAACAGGTTTGAAATTTCCGCTGAATTCAAGTCCTTGAAAAATTTACAGGGTGCAATCCAATTTCTTGTATACAAACAGAAACCGAAGAAGCAGAAAAGTTATCCATTTGAGATCCCTTTCATCGTTCAATGAAACTTTCCGGTTTACAACAAATGTGCCGTGAGGATAGTCAAAGATTTTATGTAAAGTGAGCGAAGGCAAAGTCAAGTTTCACCCCTCTAACGTAGAGGACTCATTCGTGAACTCTTGATGCAGGAATAAGAATTGCAAGAAATGATGAGCTACTACATTGCTAATATGATGTCGATCATCGCTCCACCTTTGAAAGCGCTTATAGTGGATGATGACCCGCTCGCGTGTTCCATCATTAGCCGGTATCTGGAAGAGGACACCGATATAACATTGGTTCATCAATGCAACAATGGGGCCGATGCTCTGGAAGCAATCAATCAGTTTCATCCGGATCTGCTGTTCTTAGACGTTCAGATGCCCGGGATGAGTGGTTTGGAATTGCTGGCATCGCTGCCGCAGGGTGAGATCCCATTTGTGATTTTCGTAACCGCATCGGAAGAATATGCGCTCCAAGCTTTTGGATTTCATGCATTGGATTATTTGTTGAAACCATTTGGGAAAGAACGATTCAAGAAAGCGATCAAGCATGCGAAGCAAAAGATCAGGCAGCATCACGAAAGCCGATTCTTCAATGAGCTAACCAGTTTGCTTTCGCACGAACGGTCGGGCGCGATCAAAGAGAATCCGATCGAAGAGCAATATCCATTGCGGCTTGAGATCCGATCCGCGAGGAATGTAAGTTTTGTGGATGTTGACTCAATCGATTGGATTGAAGCCGCTGATAATTATGTTGTGCTGCACACTTCCACCGGCGCTCACCTAATTCGTGAAAGCATGACCCGTTTGGAAGCAACACTCGATCCACAAAAATTTGTACGCATCCACAGATCCAGAATCGTGAATGTGAAGCGAATTCGGGAACTAAAAAGCAAAGGTCTGGGAGATTGGATTGTGGTGTTGCAAGATAACAGCGAAATGCGAGTCGGCCGCCTTCAGAGATCGAAACTCAAAAAATCTTTAAAGGCTCTGAAATCTTAAGTTGAGCTTCGTGTCGCGCGCGCGAACACTTCCCCAACCTGTCAGATGTGGGAAGCGTTGTTTTTGAGATTTGGTCTGACGCAAAAGTGGAACAAGTTTCTTTCTTCGACATTATGGAAAAAGAAGTCATGAAAACGGATGCGACCATAATGGAAATGTTAGAAGCGCAGGAGAAATCTGTTGCCGCGGATGCTTTTCTCCCGTTTGAGGAAAAGATCAGAATTCTGGTACGGATGCAGAAAGAAGCGGCCGAACTTTTCCCGGATCCGAATTGGACCGTTTGGGACATTCCTGAATTTCGTGATTCCACTTCAAAAAAAAACTGCTGAAGAAGGCTTTACGCAATTTTGACTCAAGCGAACGGAATCAGATGGGATTGATGACCTCAAGGAATGAATAGCTCTGAAAGTGTTTCACATTGCGGGTATATTAGCTGCATCCTCCACCGCAGCCACCACCGCAAGAGGAACAGGAAGAGCCACAGGAGCTAGAGCTATCGGAGCTCGATGCGCAGGAAGAAGCGCTGCTCGAGGCAGAGTCACTGAACATTGAATCACTTCCTGTACTTGCGTCAGCCGATCCCCAATCCGAGGCAGCATGACCGGAATCCCAGCTAGTGCCGGGGCCGGAGTCAGCAGACGCGGCCGGTAAAGCCGATTGGTCGACATCGATTCCGCCGTTGTCTGAAAAGCTTACGGCATCGGAACCCCAGCCCGACTGCGCATGCGCGGATGCTTCGTCTCCCGTATACAGAAGATGACCGTCTCCGCCGACAACATGAACGTTTGGATTGTGCCAGTAATGATGGCCTAACATTGCATTGAGCAAAAAGAAATTTGTAAGACCGTAGTATGGATCGTAATAGTAGTAATAAAACGGATCCGCGTAAGCGCCCGAGCGTTGATGCGTCGGCACAGATCGAAAGTGTGCCTGCTCCACATCCTTCCCGAACTTCAACCGTTCCATGTCACTGATTTGCTGCTGCGTTGGCTGAACGACAAAAACATTGGCCTCATCTGTCGTTGCTTTGGAACCGACGAGTGCTCTTTGCAAAGAAGTGGAAACGCGATCCATCATCTCCTGAAACAGCAAACGCTTCGATTCTATTTTGCTTTCCTCTTTCATGAAATCTTGAATTCTGGCCGCGTAATCTTCGGCTGTCTCTCCGTCTTTTAAACGAAGTTCCAGCAAACGTCCCGATACGTCAATGATCATTTCGCTGTCACCAAGCAGGACTCCATTGCGGATCTTTACGTCAAAAATCGAGTGAATCCCATTTTCGGTTTTTGTCAAAACCAAATGCATCTCACGAAATGGATGATTCAATATTTCGGTACGCTGTGCTGCTTCGAGGATCAGATGCAAATCGTCTTCCTGTTCATGGGCATCGTTGAAGATCACTTTCTTGTCCACAAGGAAGGCAATCGCATTATTGATTCCGGCCGCGCGAAAACCCTCCACCAATCCGCTGGCCAGGGTTAGAGCGCCGACCGTTAACTCTTCGTTTCCGCTGGCGAGATCAATATTCGCTCCGCAAATGGAACGAATTCGCTCCAGCACAGTCATTTTCCGCTCCGTTTCTGTGCTCGGCAGATCGATGCTAATTTTCCCTTTCAACATACGCTTCTCCTTTTCGTTTGGTGAGTGCGGCTTTTTGTAAAATAGCGGACATCAATGTCTGCAGCTCATTCTCCAGTTGCAGCAACGTTCCCTTTGTCATGGCCTTCCCTTTCAATTCCGGATTCTTTTTACACTGACCATCAAGAGTTTCAATCCGCTCGCTCACATCCATCGCCTTCAATTGCAGATCCCGCGCATCGGGATCCTCTGTGGGAAGGTCGGCTGCCGCCAGAACAACATCCGCGAGTGCCTTCTTTGCCGATCCGAGCGATGCAGCATAGTTTCTTTCGGTTTCTGCCGTTCGGTGCATTCTCCTGCGAATCACCGCTGTTAGCGCTATGCCGGCCCCCAAAAGTACCAGGCCTCCTGCGGTTGGAACAAACCAGGACGATTCCTCCCGTTCGATCTCCTTTGTTTTTTCTTCTTCCGGTCGCGCCTTTGCCGCGAGACGGTTAAGGGCCGTTGCCAGACCTCGACCGTAGTAGATACGCAGATCCGGCTCAGCGGAACTCAAAATGCTTGAGATTTCTGAACTTTGCAGATTCCATCCGCGAGCAATCCATTGATTGCAATTAAAAATGAGAAGAAGATCTTTCGCACTTTCCGGATTCATACGATCCCAGAGCTGTTTCCATGGATCAATCGGTTCTCCGCAAGACAACAAAAGGACCCAGGAGTTCAAGTTCCGTTTTCTCAAACGGTCCATCGCATCCAGCAATTCTTTTTTGCCGCCGGGTTTCAATATTCCACGGTCGACCATTCGATATTTTTTTAACTCTTCAACCGTTGTTTCAAGATCGATCATTTGTCCATTCCCTGTTTCCAAATCTTCTCAACGCGCCGCGCTTCGCTCACAAGATCTGCGAATGGCGGGAGATTCGCGTCGCGTTCTACGATGGCGGTGATCAACGGAGCCTTTCCACGGAGCAAACTGAAGAGTTCCAGGCTCTTCAACTCCAGCGGCTCACTATGGCTGTCAACCCACCACCCTTGCATGGATTTTCCGCCGGCGAGATGCACCTGTTGCACTCGATGAATCGGATATTTCAAAATTTGCTCTACTGGATCATAACCAAAGTTGCGACTGTTAATCAGGATGTTTGTTACATCCAGCAATAATCCACAGCCGGTACGTTGCGTCAACTCGGTTAAAAATTCATGCTCCTCCATTTCCGCTTCCGGAATCACAAATGGGGCAGTAATATTCTCCATCGCGACAGGAACATTTAGCAGATCCTTCCACTTGCTCATTCGCTCCACAAGCATGTTTAGAGTTTCAGCAGTGTACCAGACCGGCGCCAGATGCCCCAGGTCCAATCCCGAAGGCGAGCAAGTGACCGCCAGATGCGCGGTGAACAGAAGAGGAGACGCGTGCTTCATTAAATCCACAATTCGTGAAAGGTGCACATCATCCTCAAATGCCGCCGTTCCAGCAGACAGGCTGACTTCGTGAAACACAAGCTCATAGCGGTCTGCCAGCGGTTTTAGATCCTTTGGGTTCGTAAAAAAATGATCCGGAATAATTTCCAGCACCGCAGGCTTTGGCTCATCTCCACCAGCCAGCAACGCCTCCCGGTAGCTTCGCCTGTAACCAATCCCTGCTCCTGCAAAAGCAACAGCGGTGTGACGATCAAGGACTACTGCTTCTTCCATTTTGCACCCGATTCATCGAATCGAAATAACACCGGAAATTCATCAGGATCCATGGGAATCCACCCTTTGCGTATTTCCCGGACGAGCAGATCGGTCCGATAGCGCGACTTCATGTGACGCACCTGACGATCCTCAAACGAGGAGCGGCGCATTACTTCGAACACATATAGATCCGCGCTGTAAGGCGCTTCCGACGGATCTCGCGCCAATTCGCCGGCTAAAAATGGAAGGGCACGCAGTGCTTCAGACAGACCAGGAGTCAGAACCGAATTGTTTCGTGGAGACGGATGATCGTTCAACCAACGTTTGTAGCGCTTAGCCAGCCCGCATGAAATTCGAATGGTGAGAGGGACCGCGCGCGAAAATTCCTCCGCTCGCTTTAGTAGAAGCGATATCGCATATCGTTCCAGGCTTACCGCCGGGATCCCCAAAAGTGCCTTGCGCTCTTTCGCTGTCAGTGCAAGGCCTTGCAGGACTTCATCCGGATTTGCAAAAAAAGCGGTTCGAAAAGCGCTGTCGACAATCATTCTCACGAATGCGTTTTGAAAATCTTCAATCATTTTTGCTTCGAGTCTTTGATTATACAAACTTTGTTTGAGAAATTCGCGATCTCACGCAGGATCCATAGCCTTAAGGAGAGAAGCACTCTCCGTGATTTGACTGTCGCGTCAACAATTGATAGTCTGTCCCAAGTTCCAAGAGAGAGTAGCAAAGGGCGAAAGCATTAACAACAAAACTTTAGAAAAAACGACTTCCTATATATAAAGGAGCAAAAATGAAAGCAAGATCGATCGTACTAACACTGACTTTGTGCTTTGTGGCGGCAGTGTGTCTGGCAACCGAAGCCCAAATGGGGACATGGAAGCTGAACGAGTCCAAGTCGGAGCTCGCCCCGAACAGGGGAAAGAACCACACCGTTATCTATGCTGCGGAAGGGGACAGTGTGAAGATTACCGTGGATGGGGTTGACGGCAAGGGCAACGCAGTCCATAACGAATGGACGGGCAAGTTCGATGGAAAGGATTACCCGTTGACCGGAGATCCGAGCGCAGACACGCGGTCTTATAAGGTGATCGACGATCAAACACTGGCAATGACCGTGAAAAAGGGGGACAAGGTAACTGTGGAAGGAAGCATCGTGGTGTCGGCCGACGGCAAAACCCGTACGACCACGATGAAAGGCACCGACTCGGAGGGCAATCAGTTCAGCAGTACCGCGGTCTACGAGAAGGAGTAGAACTGCATCCATTCAACCTGTCTGAAATTGATGTGTTGGGCGTGATCCGTCGCGCCCATCATGCTGACTGAAACACCCGAACAAAGGATCTCCGGCATAAGTCTCGGTCAGTTTTTTGTACGTGTTTGCACAGAGTTGTTTGTTCCGCGCGATTACTTTTCAATGGTCACCATGTCCTTTACGGATGCGGAAATAGAAAAAGAAACCTTTGGGACTGTCGCCATAAAATGGTTCCAGCTCATTGGGTGTTGAGTAAAAAGTAATATTCGCGCCGGCTCCCGTTTGAAAACCGGGAATCAAATCAAAATCGCGAGCATATCCAATCGTAAATGCCTGGATATTGAATACTTCATCTTCGATATGCTCTGGTCCATCCTCAAGATCCGGTCCATGCCCGAAGAGTTCATCTTTATCGACAATTTCGAGTCGGCCGGTCAAGTAATTCACGTCGTGGAACTGCCACAAGCTTTCAAACAAATAAGAATGAATATTCCGATCTTCCAGAATTTTGTGATTCCAACCCCACACAATGCTCGATGCCCAAAAGCCATTCGCGAGAGGACGATAATGCGAAACGGACGCTGTAGTTCTCTGAATATCGCCGGGCTCCAGTTCTTCCGGATTCTTCAATCTGCCGGTGGATACTTGTGCAGCCCAGTTTTCGGTTGGCGTGTATGTGAATCGCGTTGACCAGGAGTCGATTGATCCGGGATCCAGATCCCATCGGTCTTCGTCCGGTTCGGCGCATGAAAGCCGCTCAATTCTAATCGAAACTGTTTGTACTTGACCCC
>JBKKAT010000693.1:0-3226 GCA_046714535.1 Acidobacteriota bacterium
TCGCCACACATTGTAATTCGCGGTGGAATTTTGTCCCAGTTACTGACATTTCCTGAAACTCCTTACACGATGTACGGAATGGGCTGGATGATTCAGCCTTATCGAGGTTACCGCTTGCTGCATCATGGTGGAAACATTGATGGTTTCTCTGCGATGGTCAGTTTTATGCCGGATGAAAAATTGGGTGTGGTGATCCTTACGAATTTAGATGGAAACTTGATGGTCGATTCGTTGATGTTTGAAATTTATGACCGGCTTCTTGGATTGGAACCGGTTGATTGGAACAGCCGGTTCAAGCTTCGTTATGAACAGTTCAAAGGGGCAATCGACGAATCGGAAAACAAAGAAGCCGAAATTTTGAAGAAGACCGGAACGAAACCGACTCACATTCTTTCCGATTACATCGGCACATACGAAAGCGAGAGTTACGGCAAAGTACAAGTGACACAGGAGCGGCAGAAATTGAAAATGAGTTACGGTGAGCTTTCGAGTCCGCTGGAGCACTGGCATTTCGATATTTTCAATGCCACGGAAGATCCCGTTAAAGGAACAAAAGTAAGCTTTCTTAGTAATGTCCGTGGAGACATTGACCGGCTTTCGATGCCAATGGAACCGAGTGTGTCGGAAATCGTTTTCACGATGAAAGCGCCTGAAACGATGTATCAACCGGCGTTTCTCCGGCAATTCGTCGGTGAGTATGACCTTTTGGGACTAACTGTGACGGTGGCCGTACTGAAGGACAATCAACTTACACTCAATGTTCCCGGGCAACCGACGTATCATTTGGAACCGTATCGCGGTACGGAATTTAATTTGAAGGACCAGCCAGGCTACAGCGTTCGTTTTCTTCCAAAAGAAGTTGTATTCATTCAACCGGGAGCAGTTCTCACAGCGAAGAAGAAATAATTTCAACAAAAGCAAACAAAGGGAACAAAGAAAAAAATTAATCTTTGCTTTCTTTGTTATCTTTTGTTAACAATTACACTTCTAATCCCACTGCACGCATCAACGCGAGAGCATTACTTTTTTGTACGATTCCGGGATGTACACGGTAATCAAAAGCGATGCGGCCGTCTTCGATGTGATCTTGAAAGTGAATATTTTCAGCAACCGGACCAGCTTTCTCTGCAATATTTGTTAACGCAAGATCATGAGTCGTCAGTAAACCAATGGCATTGCGCTTCAGAAAGCCACGGACAATCGCCTCCGCTCCAATCAAACGATCTGCGGAATTAGTTCCGTGCAAAATTTCATCGAGCAAGAAAAGCAATGGAGGCTCTTTTTCAGCCAGTTCCATGATTTGTCTGAGGCGAGTAATTTCTGCATAGAAACGTGAGCTGCCGGTTTGTAAAGAATCCAGAATGTGAATCGAAGCTCCGATGGATAGCCGCGAAAGGCGCAAATGCTTTGCGCGGACCGGCGCTCCGGCCAGAGCGAGCACCGCATTCACTCCAATCGTTCGCAGAAATGTGCTCTTTCCCGACATGTTGGAGCCGCTTACAATTTTCAATCGCTTTTCAACATGGAGCTCAATGCTGTTGCGAATGCATTGATTTTCGGGGATCAAAGGATGGCCCAGATCGGTTCCCTCATAGCAAGCACTTTCGACAACATCGGGGAACGGATCGCCGGGATGTTCGTAAGAGTAACAGGCAAAGGAGCTGAGCGCTTCGATTTCACCCACCGATCGGATCCAGAAACGAATTTTGTTGCCGTACTTCTTGCGCCAATCTTCTAATGCAAATGCCAGATGAGGTTGCCACAAAAGTAGAATCGCAAGCGGAGCAAAAAGTTGATTTCGTTGCCAGTCCAGCAGCTCTAACAGGATTCCCATTTTCCTGATTTGCCGGGAGGGAACAATCCCTTCGCTACCCATTTCCTGTTGCAGGCGTAACAGGTGTGGAGATTGGAATTTTTCCCGTTCGATCCGTTCCAGAATCAGCGAAAGCAGTTTTAACTCTTGATGCGCTCCTTCCGCGCCATGCGTGATTTCCATTACACGATTGCTCAAATGCCGCAACAACAGAATTTGCACAATGGTAACAAGGACGAACGGATTCCAGCCCCAACCTAATTGAGACCAGCCCAGGATCGTAAGAAATGTAAGCAAAACGGAAATAGAAGTTGCTGCGCGAACGCCTTTGGCAAATGCAATGGGATTTTTTTCAGCCCAATGAACCAGAGCATCGGGATGCATTCGATTTCGAACTTCAGCTCCTTGAGACGCGAGATCCTCCCGAAAATCGAGACGGCCTCGTAGATCCTGAACGGCGGATTGACGCTCCGGAATCTCCTCACGTTGCGCTTGTTTCTTGAGCCAATCAGCGAGAATTTGCTCGCCGGCCTGCGTGCGCGCAGTGCAGAGCAACTCAAAAAGCGATCCGGTGCCGAATAGATCCAGGTCTTCACTGTACGGATGCAGGGCATCTTGAAATTGAGTTCCCTGATTTCCCTTTCCCATCCAGCGATCCTCCAGCCGGGCAAGACCACGCTCATAGAAGGACGCGATTCGCAGGGCCAGATCCTTGCGATCAATGATCTGTTCATGCATCACAACGGCGATTGCAAAAAGAATGGCAGGCAGACCAATCCATAGATAGGAGCCGTTGCTGTTAAAAATGTAGAAAAACAGCAGTACAAAAATCACAAATAAGATTCCTCGCGCGGTGGAAAGCAAAGAATCAATTCGTGATAGTTTCCGGATTCTTTCTTGCTGTTGCTGGAGTCTGGATTTGTATTCGCGATGCGCGTCGTTCATTCGTAATCGTGGATCGTGATCATAATCATTGTCGTCATCGAATCGTGAATCGTGATTCGTGAATCAATTTCGGGAGAGAATTGGGATAGACGAACTGAGACTACGATACGATCACGACTACGATTACGATTCGCGATTAAAAGAAAAACCCTCCGGAGGTCTCCGGAGGGTTTTTGCGGAATTATAGCCTTACCAGCGCGGTTCTCTGCGCTTCTGAAAGCCACCACCACCGCCGCCGCCACGGCCTTGTCCACCACCACTGCCGCCGCCAAAACTTCTTTTTTCCTGCGGTCTGGATTCGTTCACAACCAGATTACGGCCGCCAAGCTCTTTGCCATTAAACATGCGAATTGCTTCTGCTGCCTGTTCTTCGGTTGCCATTTCAACGAAACCAAATCCACGGGATTGATTTGTGAACTTATCGCGGATAATGTTGGCAGAAACCACTTCTCCTGCTTGCATGAAAAG
>JBKKAT010000694.1:0-3770 GCA_046714535.1 Acidobacteriota bacterium
GACCTGCAATTCGGTCGCGGAGGCGCTGATAGCAAAGAGTAAAAGAAATGCAGCAATTGCGAATTTCATCGATATTAAGGAGCGCCGGCTTTAGCCGGCATTGTGGTTCGCCGGCTTTAGCCGGCGCTCCGAACGTATCATAATCTGAGAAATATATTCCGTCAAATATATCGGCGATGCGCTACTTTAACTCTTTTACGATTTTCTTGTAGATAGCAGTGGTGGCCTGAAGGCTTTTTTTCTCCAGTTCTATATAGAGGGAAAGGATGTTTTGCCCAAGCGGAGTCAAACGTGCGCCCCCTTTCGTTTTTCCACCGCGGATTGCTTCCACAAGCGGAGCTCGAAAACATTCATTCATCGTGCGCACGAGTTTCCATGCCCGCATATAGGACATCTTGAGGGATTCGGCTCCTTTTTGTATCGATCCGGTCTTTGCGATTGCTGCGAGCAAGTCTACCTTTCCGGGTCCGATTGCGATTTCTTTTCCGGAGTAGATCCGAAATCTGGGACGCAAGGAAACTGATTTTCGTTGATTAGACATGGGAGATTAGCTGAGATCCGGAAACGGCAATTGCGCTTCGTTCACCGAGTTTTCTGTTCGGTTGAATGTGGAAAGTGAGATGCCTGCCAGGCGAATCTTGACGCGCCCGGCATCGGTTCGTGACAAAAGTTCACGGGCAACGGCGAATACTTCCTCAGCTGTACCAACGAAGTCGTCAAGCGTTTGCCGGCGAGTGATGGAGCGGAAGTTATGGTACCTGATCTTAAGTGTCACGGTGCGAGCCCGTTTTCCCTCCTTTGTTAACTGATCGAACACGTTTCGGGCGCAGTCTCGCAGATAGTTCTCGATTTCCTGGACGTCCAGCAAATCCCGCTCGAAGGTCTCTTCCTCACCCAGAGACTTCCGTTCCCATGAAGGCGTTACCTCGCGTTCATCAATGCCCTGAGCAATCTCCCAAAGATATTGCCCGAAAGAGCCGAAGTGTTCCTCCAGCCATTCGCGTGTTTGAGCGGCAAGGTCCGCGACTGTGCGGATGCCGAGCTTCGCCATACGGCCGTCCGACACGGGACCGATGCCGGGAATTTTGCGAACCGGCAAGGGCCGTATGAAGTCCAAAACTTTTTCCGGTGGTACCACGGTAAGGCCATCCGGCTTCTTGAAATCGGACGCAATCTTAGCAACAAACATGTTAGGGGCAACTCCCGCGGATGCGGTAAGGCCGGTTTGTTCGAAGATCTCCTTTTTTATCGCGCCGGCTATGCGCGTGGCGCTCGGCTCGCCGTTCTTGTTAACTGTGACGTCGAGATACGCTTCATCCAGAGAAAGCGGTTCTACCAGATCGGTGAATTTGTAGAAGATGGATCGGATGATTTTCGAGTACTCATGATATTTGGGGAAGTTCGGTTTTATAAAGATGCATTCGGGACAACGCCGGTAGGCTTCGGCGCAAGACATCGCGGAACGGATGCCGTATTTTCGAGCCACATAGTTTGCTGTGGTGACCACGGAACGCGATTGGGGCGACCCACCCACCACCACCGGCTTGTCGCGCAGCTCCGGTTTTTCCAACAGCTCCACAGCTGCATAAAACATATCCATGTCCACATGAATGATCTTTCGTACCTGTCCGGAATTCGCCATGCGCTTACACAATCCCTATTGTACGACCTGCGCAACCATCCTGTGATTTATTTGCCGGCCCGAGCTATCATTCCTGGGTGCCACTCTATACGATTCGAAAACGGCTTGTTTCCGTCGGCCGCGATTACAATGTTGAGGATGAGACAGGGACGGTCCTGTTTAAGATTGATGGAAAGGTGGGATTTGCTCGAGTATTTCTGATCAAGAATCAGGAAAGCAGACTGTTGCTGAGAGTCCGCGAAAAACTCTTGTGCATCGATCCCACATTTATCATTTCCCGGGAAGGTCAGGTGGCAGCAATTGTTCGTCGGCGCACAGTAAGCGACGCACTTGTCGCAAAATATGAAGTCGAGATGAATGGCGAAGTCGCCTTGCGGGCAAGCGGCAGTTTCTTTAGAGACGGAATCCACATCCATCGCGGCACAGCCTTTGTTGGGAGTGTCTCGCGCAAACCCTTCACTGTTATCGACGAAATTTTCCACGTTACGACAGCAATGAGTGAGGAGCAGGCTCTCCTGGTCGCGGTCGCAATGTCGATTGTAGAAATTACGCCGTCTCGCGGCAGTACGAAAGGTGATTGACCACGCGATTTCTCAAAATGTTTTATCATCCGCGGATGGACCATAAATCGATGGAACGGGAATATCATTGAGCCTCATGTAAATCGTTAGCTGTCCGCGATGATGAACCAGATGATTGATCGACTGTCCCACTGTTTCTTTTTTTGGTGAGCTAAAGAGGAGTTGTCCCTGATTTTTTAGGGAGAACGGCTCGTTGAGCGATTCATCGGTCACCTTGTCCAGCGCTTCCCGGGCTCCCTTTATGTTCTCATCAAAATGTTTTACCAGATCGGCAGTCGTCTCCGGTTGAACGTGTGGAAAGGTTGCAAAATCAATTTCCCCTTTTTCTATCACGTAAGTGATCCACTTTGGAATTTCTGCGACGAGCAAAGCTAAGTAGCCCATCGTCATGGATTTTTCATGAGGCTTCCATCCAAACAGCCGTTCGGGAATTCTTTCCAGGCATTTCCGGCTGGAAATTGTCTCCGAATCCAATTCTTTTAAAAATTCTTTTCCGAATGTTGTGTCGTTCATTTTGATTTTTCCTTTTTAACTTATACATAGTACGACGAAGGCACTTGCAACGCGAGCGGTCTCAGACCGCCCTGCTCCGCTCTCTTCGTTGGCGAATACGATTAGATGTAAAATCGTTTTAACCGGGATCTAACATAATCGTAGCGTGGCCACTCAGGCGGTAGATGGCAGACGCGCATTGTTGAATGCGCGTTGATGGCGTTCGTTTACTTCGCTCTTGCAAAGCTCGGCCTCTCCATTTCCGTTTTGCAAGTCACACCTGTATGGCCATCCTCAGGAGTCGCACTCGCCGGCATTTTGCTTCGAGGTTATCGTATCTGGCCCGGTATTCTAATAGGAGCATGTGCTGTAAATCTTTCAAACGCTTTCGATCCTGAGCGCGTTGCCACATCTCTTATTGTTAATTTCGGGGTATCCCTGGGATCGACGATCGCGGCGTTAATCGGTGGCGCGCTGATCTTTCGATTCGCACTTGGTGCATCTTGTTTTGAACGTGCGCGCCACGTATTCCGGTTCGCTTTGTTTGGCGCAATCTTCAGCACAGCAATCGCAGCTTCGATAGGGAGTCTCAGTCTCAAACTGGGCCGATTTATTGATCCACAATCCACTCCGTTGATCTGGTTAACGTTTTGGACCGGCGATATGGCCGGCGTGTTTATTTTCACACCGCTTCTTCTCGCATGGTTCGACATCGTTCGCCCGGTCCGGCACCCATGGCATATCCTGGAGGCGGTTTTCCTTTTTGGTCTCATCATCGGAATCGGGGTTGTGACGTTTGGTCCCCGAAATATAGTTGAGGGCCATCACTTCGAATACATGTTAATTCCGTGTCTTCTGTGGGCATCATTTCGATTCGACCGTCGTGGCGCAACGCTCGCGGCAACCGTTGCATCGACAATCGCAATTTATGGCACGGTGATGGGCCATGGACCTTTCGCCGGAGCCTCTTACAATGAATCGCTACTTGTATTGCAGGCATTCCTCATTGTAATCACCATGACCACTCTCGTCCTAAGCGCAGTATTGAACGAGCG
>JBKKAT010000695.1:0-9054 GCA_046714535.1 Acidobacteriota bacterium
GGCCAGCTCCAGGAGGTTCTTTGCTCCCCAGATTGCGCTCTCGATTGCTTCCACCGGAAACGTCCGGTAATAAACAGGCGAAGCAATACCTGCAGCATGAAGGATGTAATGCAGGTCATCCTCCATGTCGAAAGGGAGGCTGACGTTGTGATCCACGAATTGAATGTTCGGGTCGGTGATTCTTGTGAGTATCTGGTTCCGGGAGCCGGTTATGTAATTATCCAGCACCACCACTTTGCACGGTTTCGAAAAAACATCGCGGTTCAGTTGTTGAAAAACGGCAACGATATAACTTCCCAAAAATCCAGCGCCACCCGCAATCAAAATCGTTTTTCCTTCCAAGGCCGGAGCTTCGGTCCGAATTCCCTCCAGGATGTTTTGAATATCTTCAGCGACAATAGACTGAATCAATTTGCAATCACCTCCGGCGAAGGAACGGGTAGAATGAACTTGCCACCCGAATTGCGAAAAGAAGAAAGCCGCCCCATGATGGAATCCGCAAAATTCCACGCAAGTATCAGGACATAATCAGGGCGATCCACGGAAAGCCGGTCCGGGCTTGAAACGGGAATGTGCGAACCGGGCGTAAACAGATTCTGTTTGAGAGGGCTATCATCCGCAATGTATTCCAGCTCTTTGTTGGTGATGCCAAAATAATTTAACAACGTGTTTCCTTTTGCAGGCGCACCATATCCGGCAATCCGTTTGCCTGCTGATTTTAATTCCCGCATCAGATTTCTGAATTTTTCCCGGTTCTGCTGAACTCTATCTGAAAAACTTTGCCAGGTTTCCAGGGAATAGATCCTCAGCTCCTCTTCGAGGCTGAGGAATTTTTGAACGGACTCTGCGATTTCGCCTGACGTCTGGTTCCGGACAAATACGCGTAATGAACCGCCGTGTGAATCCACCTTTTGCACATCCAGAATTTGCATCTCCTGTTTTTGAAATTGATAGAGCAGAGGTCTCAGAGAAAAATAAGAAAGATGCTCATGGTAGATTGTGTCAAAAAGATTCTTTGCCAGTAAATCGGCAAGGTACGGCACTTCAAAGATGAAAACACCATCCTCACGGAGAACTGCGCGAACCGCCCGCACAAATGAATCCAGATCATCCACGTGCGCAAAAACATTATTCGCGGTTACGATGTGAGCCTTGCCCCTGGTTTCTGCGATTATGTGCGCTGCCTTGATTCCAAAAAAAATCGGAAGCGTATCAATACCGGCTTCCATAGCCTGTTTCGCCAAATTCTCGGCGGGATCCACTCCCAGAACTCTTGCGCCCAATTCTTTGAATGGTTTCAACAGAATGCCATCATTGCTTCCCACATCGATGACGAGTGACTGTGAATCCAAGTGAAAACGATGGTAAACGTGTTCAGCAAACGATTGAAAGTGGGCGCGAAATGAACCGGATGTTGAGGATGCATAAAGATAGTTCTTGAACATCATTTCCGGATCGACCACATCCTGCAATTGCACCAGCGCGCAATTGTTACAAAGACAAACGTCAAGCGGAAAAGTCATTTCCGGTTCGGTCAGTTGATCGAGCGTCAAAAAGGAATTGGCTGGAGGCATCTTCCCCAAAGACAGGAATTGTTGGAGTTCCGGGCTCTTGCAGATCCTGCACCGGGTGTTTGTTTTGAACATCGATTAAACCAGTTGGATTCTTACGGTGTCTTTTTCGTAGGAAGCTTGTTCCCGCCGTTCTGTAGTAAATGCCAGGAAAACCGTGTCCTCCAGGAAGTGCATCGCGTGGGCAATCATCGGTGGAGAGAGCACGAGATCTCCGGGATGAATGATGTAGGATCTCTTTCTGCTATTCACGGAATTCAAATCTTTTTCCGTATATTCCATTTTTCCGCTGATCAGATAGACGTAATGCGTATCTTTTTTATGGTAGTGATTTGCCCGAATGGAACCGGCTTTTGAAGTGATCACAAGCACACTGCGTATGCGAATATCGGGATCCAAAATATTCTTGATGGTTCCGCGCTGATCTGTAATCGCTTCCCCCACGTTTCTGAGAACTCTTTTCACGAGATTTTCCTTAATTGTTTTCTGATCTCTTTGTATTGCCGGAAGCATTCCCGGCATTCGAGTGTTTTTTTCGATGAAGGAAGCGGGAGACCGCATTCGCACATCCATCCGACTTGTTTCGCAGGATTCCCCACCACGAGAGCGTATGGCGGAACGGATTGAATTACAACAGCGCCCAGTCCGACTGTGGCAAACGTTCCTACGGTGATTCCGGCAAGGATCGAGGCTCCTCCCCCGATGGTCACCCCATATTCCAGGGACGTTTTCAACAATACGTTTAGTGGATCTTGATATCGCGCTTTTGCTTCCGGAGCTCTGGGAGAACGCGGATACGCGTCGTTTGTAAAGACTGCATAAGGACCGACAAAAACTCCATCGGCAACAAGAACTCCTTCCCACAATGCGACTCCGTTCTTTACGGTTACATTGTTGCCGACTGATGCGCCCCCTTCCACGTAGCAGTGGCTGCCGATATTGCAATTTTCACCGATGCGAGCTCCCTTTTTGATTACCGTGTATTGCCAGACCCTTGTGCCTTTGCCAACCAGGGTTTCACGGTCGATCTCCGCTAAGGGATGGATGAAAGTGTTTGCTCCACGTCGAGCCATGAAAAAGGAATTATAGCATGAGCCTGCGTGGGCTAAAGCCCACGACCTATTATGCCGGCTGAAGCCGGCGCTCCATATACAATGAGGGGATGAACCGGGGCTCTTACCTATTGGTTGCGATCTATTTTGTGTTGGGAGGGATCATCCTTTTCTCCGCACCGGTCGGAAGTTTTCCTGACGAAAAAAGTCACTATGCATACGCCCTGCATGTTCGAATTCAGGAAGCGCTGCCCCGGATGGATGAATCAGGAATTTCCGTCGCTTTCCATCCTCCGCTGTACTATTTTTCTTGCGCACTTCTCATTCATCCTGATGCAGATCCATGGAACAACATCATCCGGTGCAGAATTCTCTCTCTGCTTCTTGGCGGCGTGACGCTCCTGCTGATCGATAAAACAGCAAAGCTGATTTCTCCGGGAAATCCTGAACTCGCATTGCTTTCCACAGCGTTCGCCGCATTGAATCCGCAATACATTTTCATTCATTCCGGAATTTCAAATATTGCAATGACGAGTTTGACGTGCGGGTTAACGACTTATCTTTTGATTCGGTTCGTAACACGCAATGACGTCCGCTTTCCCCAAGTCCTCGGATTAGGAATCTGTTTGGGACTGGCCTTGCTTTCCCGATCGGTTTCTCTCTATTTGATTCCACCAATTCTTCTTGGATTGGTATATCAGGCCAAAAGAGCGAACGCTCTGAATACCCGGACGTTATTGAAATACTTGCTTCCACTTTCCATTTCTGCCGCTGCGATATCGGGATGGTGGTTTTGGTGGAGCTGGCAGGAATTCGGAGATCCTTTCCAGTTTCAAATCGGAAGAAAGCTGGCCGGCACATCTTATACGCCGGAAGATCCGGTTAGCTTCCGGCATCTGCTGCAAACCTGCGCATTTCTGCACGCATCCTTCTGGACCTACTTTGGCAGAATGGAATTTCATGCAGGAGTTGCAGAATACGCAATTTTCCTGATCCTTGAAATTCTGGCATTGATCGGGATTTTCCAGATAGTGGCCGGAAAAGACGAATCAGTGAAACGAATTCCCTTCCTCCTTCTCGTCTTTGCAGGATTTCTTGCGATCGCGCAGGTCATTCTATTCAACATGAAAATCGCTTCACCGCAAGGACGCTATCTTTATATGGCTATCATTCCGATAACGATCGGACTATCAGCCGGCATCCTGAAAGTGATGCCGCAGAAGCACAGAAGGCCGGGCACATTTCTCCTCACTTTGTTCTTGTTCCTGCTTTGTATTTATCTAGTGTTATTTTATTGGTTTGCGAAATACTAAAACACCGTCAGTCTTTTTGGACGAGTTCCAGCACATCTGCAGTTTTCAGATTCCGGTTTGCGGGACCATTTACAACTTTTCCATCGCACGTAAAGCGGGAACCGTGGCAAGGACAATCAAACGTTTTTTCTTCTCCGTTCCACTGAACAATGCATCCTAAATGAACGCACACAGCAGAACTTGCGTGAACCGTGCCCGATTCATCGCGATAAACAGCGAGCGGCTTTAGTCCTTCTTTGAGCACCGCGCCCTGTCCGGGTCGAAGTTTTCCAATCTTATCGATGTCCCCTTTCTGCACCCAGTCCGTGTATTGCTTTAGTACATTTACATTTTCAGCAACGAAATCCTCCGCAGCTCGCAGACTTTTTCGGGATGGATCGTAGACTTTCACCCAGGGATTTGTAATTCCCAGAATCAGATCGGAGATCAGAATCCCGGCAATTGTGCCGTGTGTCATTCCATTTCCGGAGTCGCCGGTGCAAATGTAGACGTTTTCATCACCCGGATTGCGGCCGATAAACGCGAGGCTATCGATTGGTTCCATAACCTGGCCGGACCAGCGGAAAAGCAGTTCACCGGCTGTCTGAAATTTTTCACGGGTCCATGCTTCGAGTGCATGGAAGCGGCTTTCCCAATCATCTGCCTGGCCTGTCTTGTGATCTTCACCACCCACAATCAACAGATCGCTGGAGTCATCCATCTTTTGAAGCCGAATGTAGTGATACGGATACGGCCTGTGATTTTGATCGCCTGTATCCCACAATAAAAGATGAGGAATCGAATTGTGTGGAACACGCAAGGCAACGACATAAGTGCGATAAGGGGCTTGCTTCGTATGCATCGTCACGCGATCGTTCACCGGAGTGTTTGTGGCAACCACTATGTGATCGGCATTGATACGAAATCCAGCGCTTGTTTCGATCCTATCGGAATGAAAGTCGGAGGCGTGCGTGCCTGTAAAAATCTTTCCACCATGCTTGACGACCCTATCGGCCAGAGCATTCAAGTACTTCATTGGATGAAATTGCGCCTGATCGGGATAATGCAGGCAGGGGCCGCTATCAAATGTGGAAATCGGCGCTCGATCGATCAGCTTGATCTGGTTGAGGCCCACTTGTTCAGCAGCTTTCAGATCTTCCTGAAGCGATTCGAGGGAGTCTGTGGGATGCAGAAATAAATAGCCGTCCAGACGCTTGAAATCGCAACGAATTCTTTCCTGCTTTACGATTTGTTCTATCCGATCCACGGCAGTTGTATGACTTTCAATTGCCAGTTTTGCTCCTTCCTTCCCAAAATATTTTTCCAGTTCGTAATAACGGTCATCGATTGCATTTACCAGATGAGCAGTTGTCCGCCCGGTTTCACCGCTTCCAATAGTGCCATCCTCTACCACCACCACCTTGGCGCCCGCTTTGGCAAGAAAATAGGCGGTTGTCAACCCGGCAATTCCAGCGCCAACGACCACAACGTCGGACACCAGATCACTGTTCAGGGAACCAAAGTTTTTACCGGGGGAGGACTGAATCCAGTATGAGATGTTTGTTCCTGAAGTTATTTCCGAAAAATCGATTGCACTATTGGTTCGTTTCCTGCGCATAATTCGACGCCTCCATAAATGTACAATAGGTCGGGAAACGAGAAATGCTATGACTGAAAAATGGTTGACTGAGTCAACTATTTTCTTGAGATCTTAGGACAGTCCTAGGAGATTTTATCTAAGAGGTACCTTGACTAATTACAAAATATTGTTACTTTCTGGTAGAATAAGTGCCTGCATCAGGAGGACAACAACACAATGAATCCCTTAGAACTACTCAGAAAATCAGATTCACGTCTCTACGCTGAATTTGTAAAAGCACTAACGGAGGATCTCGGCTTGGACTCCGGAAGTCTTCAGTGTCCCAATTGTAAATCCAATTTCAGAGTCCTGCTTGACAGCGAGTCAGGAACAGGAAAAAAATCATCTACTCGAGGGACCAAGCGCAAAATGCCGAAGCCGGCGCGAGGCTCTCTCTTTCAATTGCTGGTAGATCTCGCACGTCTTCGAAACACAACAACCGGAACCATCAATCGTCAGTTCAAGCAAACACAAAAACCAAGTAAGAAGCTATCGGTTCAAGAAGTGAAAGACTTGAAGATCGCGTGGGTCAAACAGGAAATAGAAAAAGCAAAGAACGCAGCCTAATTTATTTTCTTTAGTGTCGCAACTGGGGAGCTAATCTGAAGGGTATTACGTTGTCCGGAATGCGTCCCATGATGTCATGCCGTTTGGGTTCAAACTTAAGCGATTTGACAACGTCTATGAGACTAAGGATACGTCGGACTTCCAGGTTTTGTGGATCTGTTCGAAGACAGGCCTCGAAAAATTCTTGCGCTCGGTCGTATATGTGCATCGTATTTTGCATTTCCGGCCCATGTGCAAATTTGATGCCGATAGGCTTGTCGACGGAGCGACAATTCGTGTGTAATCAAGGGTTACAGTGATGGTTACACTTTGTGTGCACATTATGCACACTTTTTGTTATTGACTTAGAAGGTTTTGCCGGAAGAAAGCTGCCGGATCAGGGGCAGATCGGCTGCAAGGAAGTCGTAGGAGATCAACTGCGAAGGTTCGACCCACGCAAAGTCAGCACAGTCAATTGCGCGCGCTTTTCCGCTGACGTATTGGCAAACGTAAAAGAGCAGTAACACGGCACGATCAGGATAACGGTGATAGACCACGTCAGCAATTCGTTCGACCGCAACCGCCACATCGAGCTCTTCTTTCACTTCACGTACAAGACTATCGCGGGGATCTTCTTCTGCTTCCAGTTTTCCGCCCGGAAACTCCCATTTTAAAGCGCCATGTTTGCCGGGAGGACGTTGTGCAATCAGAAGTTTTCCGTCCCGGTAAATCAGTCCTCCAACTACGATTAGCAACTTTTAACCTTTAACTGTTTAACCTTTAACCGTTTTACCCCGGCGGCCAGGCAAGCGTTCTTCCACCCAGAAGATGCAAATGAACATGAAAAACAGACTGACCGGCCCCCGGATTCGTATTGCAGACAAGACGGTACCCTGAACCGCTAATATGGCGGTCCTTTGCAATAGCAGTTGCGCTCAGGATAATTTCGCCTAGAAGTGATGCATCTTCCTGCGTAGCATCGTTTAAGGTCCCTATATGCTTTTTCGGAATAATAAGAATATGTGTGGGTGCTTGCGGATTAAGATCTTCAAATGCTAAAACGTTTTCATTTTCGAACACTATCTTTGATGGTACAGAGCGATTTGCGACTTTACAAAAAATGCAATTTTCCATAAATAACCTCGTTCAAGTGTTGAAACGGTTTAAAGTGTTTAAAGTGTTTTCTCTCCCAAATTAAGCACCTTGAACCCCTTTTAACCCTTTGAACCCTTTCTTTAAGAGATCCGTTCTACATCGGCGCCAAGGCCGCGCAATTTTTCTTCGATTCGTTCATATCCCCGGTCGATATGATACACGCGTTGGAGGAGGGTTACACCTTCAGCAACCAAACCGCCAATGAGCAAACAGGCACTTGCGCGAAGATCCGTCGCCATTACGCTTGCTCCGGATAGTGGCGTCTTTCCGTGAACATGAGCCACATGCCCCTGTACGGTGATGCGCGCGCCTAAGCGTCGCAGCTCAGCAACATGCATGAACCGGTTTTCAAAAATGTTTTCGTATATTTTCGTTGTGCCTTCTGCCTGTGTGATCAAGGCCATGTATTGCGCTTGCAAATCAGTTGGGAAATGTGGATAAGGACGCGTTTCCACATCGGAGGGTTGTAACTGCGCAGGAGCTTCGATCGTGATCGAATCTTCCCCCGTATCAATCTTGCATCCGGTTTCACGGAGTTTTTCAATCGCAGCGGTGAGATGCTGCGGCATGCAGCGCTTCACCGTGACCTGTCCACCGGTGACCGCGCCGGCCATCAGAAATGTTCCTGTTTCTATGCGATCAGGGATTACACTGTGGGTGGTTCCATGCAAAGCCGGAACGCCACGAATCCGCAAAGTGTCGGTATTATCTCCTTCGATTTGAGCGCCCATACTTCGCGCAAGACGGACCACATCTTCGACTTCCGGTTCCATTGCGCAGTTTTCCAAAATCGTCTCCCCTTCCGCGAGACTCGCTGCCAGCACGAGGTTTTCCGTGCCTGTTACTGTTACGTTTGCAAATCGATAGCGTGCCCCGACGAGTTTGGGAGCGCTGGCAAGGACGTATCCATGTTCAATCCGAATCCGGGCCCCCAGCGCCTCGAGTCCTGCGAGATGCAGATCGATCGGACGCGCGCCGATTGCGCATCCGCCCGGCATGGAAACAACGGCTTTTCCGAACCGCGCCACAAGAGGACCCAGCACAAGGACAGACGCTCGCATGGTCTTCACCATATCGTAAGGAGCCTCATTCAAATCGACATTGCGAGCTTGAATGGAAAGGCGGTTCCCGTCCCACATCGTGTCGCAACCAAGATGTTCCAAAAGCAAACGCATCGTCGCAACATCTTTGACCAGCCGGGGCACGTTATCGAGGTGCACCGTGTCAGAGGTCAGCAATGCCGCAGCAATGCAAGGCAAAGCGCTGTTCTTAGCACCTGAAATGATGACTTCACCAGATAGCGGTCGCCCGCCGGCAATGCGAATTTTATCCATGCAATTTAACTACGTAAGCAAATTTTTCTGGAAGAATTGCAGAACGCGCCGTTCGTATTCCGGTCCGTGATTCAAATAAACACCAAGATGTCCTACGTTGTCCGCAATCCATAATTCTTTTTCTCCAGGTACGTTTTCGTAGATTTCGCGTGAATGATGTGACGGAATTTTATCATCGGCTCCACCGTGAATCAAAAAAATGGGACAGCGTAGCTTTCTTGCAATCACAGCGGGTTCCACTTCCGGAACCCAAAAACGATGAGCGAGATAAAGCCAGCAGTAAGCAATCGTGATGGAGAATTGTAGCACCGCTTCAGGACATCGTGTCAATTTGCAGGACCATTCCGTAGAAATTTTCTTTAAAGAGGAAAAGGGGCTGTCCAGGATAATCGCACGGATATCTTCACATTCCGCTGCGGTCATGAGAGCAATGGAAGCGCCCATAGAAGCTCCCAGAATTCCGAT
>JBKKAT010000696.1:0-11524 GCA_046714535.1 Acidobacteriota bacterium
TCTCTCGGATTTTTTTCCGGGTTGAATGTTTATGCGGGCGTTTTTGTTTCCGGTCTTGCCATCCGGTTCCATTGGATCACGCTGACTCCGGAACTGGCGTCGCTGCAAACTTTGGCTCATCCGGCTGTTTTAATAGTTTCCGGTGTGCTCTACGCGGTAGAGTTTTTTGCAGACAAAATTCCCTGGATAGATAACATCTGGGACGCGATCCACACGGTGGTGCGTCCGCTGGCTGCATCTTTTCTTGCTCTGCACGTTCTAGGAAACCAGAGCACGGAAATAAAGGTCATTGCGGCGTTGATCTGTGGCACTTTTGCTTTGACATCCCACGCGGCAAAAGCGGGAACCCGAATCTCCACTAATCTGGTTTCGCCGGCTGAACCCTTCAGCAATATCGGCTTAAGCCTTGCTGAAGATGCGGTTGTGATCGGCGCACTGTACTTTGTCTACAACCATCCCTACATCGCTCTCGGCATCGTCCTGGCCTTCCTGGTAGTAATCATTTACTTTGCCCCAAAACTCTATCGCGCCATCCGCTCATTCTTCCACCGCCGCAAACCAGCCCCGGCTTAGCGTCGTCTTTCCCGTCTTTGCGTTAACTCTATTGACATTTCCGTCGGAAAACAGTAAATTAACAATCTCGGACTCGATATGTCCGACTTCGAGTTTTCCGTCGAGGCCCTCGGCGCTTTGAATCCAATGGAAGTAACGAAAGGAACTCTTTACGCTGTTTACACGCTGATCTATTTTCATCGTCGCCCTTACGGAGACGTTGCTGATCTACACACATTATCTCAACTCTTAGAGGCGCCTGAGAGTTATCTTTCTAAGGTTTTGCAACAAATGCACAAAGCCGGGTATCTTGCATCCCACATGGGCTCGAAGGGCGGATACCGGCTTGCGAAACACGTTGAAAAAACAACGATGCGCGAAATCATGAACGTCATGCAAGGTGAATCCCTAATGCAGGAATGCCTTCTGGATGACTACAATTGCGATCGTTTTAAGAAATGCGCAGTGTTGCATCACGTTCGAGACATTCAGCGAACGCTGAATGAAATGCTGGAAAAATTAACAATCGAGCAGTTGGCCTCTGAAATGGAATTCAAAGAACGGCAACAAAAAGGATTCAATCAAATCACTATTGGAGTTCAGTGATGGCTATCTTAGACATTGTTTATTATGGTGATCCGCGGTTGGAAAAACTTTCGGAACCCGTAAATGAAGTAACACCGGATGTAAGACGTTTTGTAAAAGACATGTTCGAAACGATGTACTTCACGAACGGTGTGGGACTCTCTGCTCCACAGGTGGGTCTGAATCAAAGAATTCTAGTCATCGATTGCAGCGGCGGATCGGACCGGGAACAGCAGGTAGTGTTGATTAACCCTGTGATCTTAACCTCCAGCGGCGAACAAAAAGGTCCGGAGGGCTGTTTGAGCTTCCCCGGCTTGTTTGCGGAAGTCGCTCGCCCCAACGTTGTCAAAGTGAAGGGGCTGAATCTTGAGGGAAAAGAGCTGGAAATGGAAGGGGAAGGGTTGCTGGCGAGAGCTCTTCACCATGAAATCGATCACCTCGACGGCGTGCTTTTCATTCAACGGATGAAGAAATCGGACCGCGAAATTATTGTAAAGAAGATGAAGAAACAAAAGTTTGAAAAGACAGCCAAAGATAAGGTTCTGGTTTGAGGAGAGACATCATGAAATTTCCTATCTTCATGGATTATCATTCTACGACTCCCGTAGACCCGCGGGTTGTAGAAGAAATGATTCCCTGTTTTAGCGAGGACTTCGGTAATGCTGCAAGCCGTAATCATGCGTTCGGTTGGAAGGCGGAAGAGGGTGTAGAGCACGGACGCAATCGCATTGCTTCGCTCCTTCAGGCGGATCCCTAAGAAATCGTTTTCACAAGCGGCGCAACCGAGTCCAACAATCTTGCGCTCAAAGGTGTTGCGGAAATGTATGCGGAGAAGGGGGACCACATCATCACCTGTGTGACTGAACACAAGGCTATTCTGGACACATGCAAGCGACTGGAAAAGGCCGGCAAACGTGTCACTTATATGACCGTCGATCAGTATGGTCAGATCGATCTGGATCAACTGAGAGATTCAATCACAGACAAAACAATCCTGATCTCGATCATGTACGCAAATAATGAAGTGGGTACTCTTCAGAAGATCAAGGAAATTGGAAAGATCGCAAAAGAAAAAGGCGTTCTATTTCATTCCGATGCGACTCAGGCAGTGGGAAAAATCCCGGTCGATGTTATTGATTTGAATGTGGATCTGATGTCCCTTTCCGCTCATAAAATGTACGGACCGAAAGGCGTTGGAGCTTTGTATGTCCGTAAAAAGAATCCCCGCGTGCGGCTCGTTGCGCAAATGGATGGCGGTGGCCATGAGCGGGGAATGCGTTCGGGCACTTTAAACGTTCCCGGTATCGTTGGATTTGGAAAAGCTTGCGAATTGGCCCAACATCTGATGCCGGAAGAATATCCGCGTTTGGCATCCCTGCGGGATAAATTACGTGGCAATATTGAAAAGCAACTCGAGGACGTTTTTCTGAACGGACATCCAACCGAACGGTTGCCGAATAATTTGAACATAAGCTTCGCATACGTCGAAGGGGAATCGCTTTTGATGGGACTCGACGATGTTGCAGTATCGTCCGGTTCTGCCTGCACATCGGCGACCCTGGAGCCTTCTTACGTATTAAAAGCGCTGGGTGTCGGCGAAGATCTCGCGCATACCTCGATCCGTTTTGGATTGGGGCGTTTCAACACAGAAGAAGAAGTCGAATATGTGTCGGAAAAAGTGATTTCAAACGTGAACCGGTTAAGAGAAATGTCGCCTTTATATGAAATGGCTAAAGAAGGGATTGACTTGAAGAAAGTCTCCTGGCAGAGAGAATAGGAGGAAAAGTAAATGGCATATACGGATAAAGTAATAGACCATTATAAAAATCCCCGGAATGTCGGCAGCATGGACAAGAGTGATCCTGCGGTCGGTACAGGTGTTGTCGGCGCTCCCGAATGCGGCGACGTGATGAAGCTTCAAATCCGGATCAACGATCAGACTGGCGTTATCGAAGATGCGAAGTTTAAGACGTTTGGCTGTGGCAGCGCGATTGCCAGCTCGAGTCTTGTGACCGAATGGGTGAAAGGAAAGACCGTGGACGAAGCATTGAAAATCAAGAACACGGAAATCGTGCAAGAGCTGTCTCTTCCCCCGATCAAAATTCATTGTTCGGTTCTTGCCGAAGATGCAATTCGCGCGGCGATTGCCGATTACAAGAAGAAGAAGGTTTAACAAGAATGGCTCAACTAGACATCCAAATTTCAGAGACAGCAGCCACGCAGATCAAGCATGTTCTGGCGACAAAGAATTTGCCGAACTATGGTGTGAGGATGGGGGTCAAAGGCGGGGGCTGTTCCGGTCTGACGTATGACATCAATTTCGATAACGAAACTCGTCCGGGTGATAAGATTGCAGAAATCAATGGAGTAAAAGTATTCATTGATTTCAAGAGCTATCTCTATTTGCGGGGAACCATTCTGGAATTCTCCACCGATCCGCTCAATGGGGGATTTGCCTTTCGGAATCCTAATGCCAAGAAAACTTGCGGCTGCGGTACCTCCTTCTCAGTGTAAGTTTTAACGCAAAGTCGCAAAGTCGCAAAGTCGCAAAGATCATGAATTGTCCACACTGTTTGCATGTCATTACGGGAGCGCCGGAGTTTTGCCCGTTTTGCAGCCGAATTTTGCCTGCGGTTGCGGACCGTTCCCCTTATCAGGTGCTCGGCTATGAAAGGGAACAGATGAACGTCGATTTGCAGGACCTGGAAAAACGGCTCTTTGAACTAAGCAAGAAATTTCATCCCGATCGTTTTGCAGGGAAGAGCGCTGAAGAGATTCAGTATTCCCATGATCATTCTTCGGCAATTAATAATGCTTACCGCATTTTGAAGAATCCTGTTCACCGCGCGAAATACGCAGTAGAACGGGAATTGGGTTCCATTGAAGAGAAGTCCGCGAGTGTGCCGGCAGAAATGGCCGATCTGTTTTTTGAGGTTCACGATCATCTCGATGCGATCCGCGAAGCGGATGGAAATCCGCCGGCGGGCGCTCTGAAGGCAGTGCAACAAGCGGAGACCGAATTGCGCGACAAAGTGCGCGAACTGGAAACGCAATTGAAAGAGAAATTCAACCGTTATGATGAATTGCCAGCAAGAGAATGCATCGAACAAATGAAGGAAATTCTTTCGCATCGTTCTTATATCCAATCGTTCTTACGGCAAATCGATAACACACTAGGAAGAGACTAATTTTTAACGCAGAGACGCGGAGGACGCAGAGAGAGGAAAAGGATTTGTATATTTTTTTCTCTGCGCTCTCTGCGCCTCTGCGTTGAAAAAGAGGAGCATTTATGGGTATTGAAATTGGAATCGGATCAGCCGCGGCAGAACGGCCGCTGGCAGTTGGAATTGATCTGGGAACTACTAATAGCTTAGTGGCTTATGTGAAGGACAGAGCGCCGGTGATCATTCCTGGTCCCAACGGAAGTGGACTTATACCCTCTGTCGTTTCGTTTCAACCGGACAATCTTTTTGTGGGATCTGTAGCGAAACGTTTTCTGCTCACGGACTCCCGGTGCACGGTCTACTCAGTCAAACGCCTGATGGGGAAAGGGATCGAGGACTTGCAACAGGAGCTTCATCTTTTGCCTTATGATGTCAGTGGTCATGGCAAGGAAATTGTCAAAATCCGGGTGAACAATCGTGAATACACACCACCCGAAATTTCGGCGATGATTCTGAAAGAGCTAAAGTTCCTGGCTGAGAAGGAACTGAAAAGAAGTGTGATACAGGCGGTTGTCACGGTGCCTGCCTATTTCAACGACGCTCAGCGACAGGCGACAAAAGATGCCGGAAAGCTCGCCGGCCTTGAGATTCTTCGAATCTTGAACGAGCCGACTGCAGCCGCTCTTGCATACGGTCTGGATAAAATCACGGAAGGCATGATTGCCATCTACGATTTTGGCGGAGGCACATTTGATATTTCGATTCTCAAAGTGAAGGACGGTGTCTTCCAGGTCCTCGCCACGAATGGGGATACGCATTTAGGCGGCGACGACATTGACTACCGCCTGTCGGAATTCCTGATCGATATGATCCGCAAATTTGGATGGCAGGGGGAGATGGATCCCAATCTGATCCAAACGATTCGCGATGCCGCTGAACGAGCAAAAGTGGAGTTATCTGACAACCAGGACACGGTCATCCGGATTCCTCTTGGAGAAAAGACGTTTGAATTTGCGCTGACACGGACCGATTTTGAAAAATTGATCGGCGATATTATTGAGCGGACGCTGCGTCCCTCCAAAAAGGCAATGGCGGACGCCAGCCTTGAACCTTCTGAAATCAACGAAGTCGTGTTGGTTGGCGGGAGCACGCGAATGCCGATCGTACGGAGAAGTGTCCAGGAATTATTCGGGCGTGTTCCGCGATGCGAGCTCAATCCGGATGAAGTTGTAGCTCTTGGGGCTGCGGTTCAAGCGGATATTCTTGCGGGAACTTCGAATCAGGAAATGTTGCTGCTCGATGTAACTCCACTTTCTCTGGGAATTGAAACCTACGGCGGTGGAATGGCAAAACTGATCGAACGAAATTCAACCATTCCGACTTCGGCAACAGAATACTTCACAACATTTGTGGATGGGCAAACAGCGATTGATGTGCACGTTTTGCAAGGTGACCGGGAGCTTGCGAAGGACAATCGCAGTCTGTCCCGTTTTGAGTTGAAAGGGATTGACCCGATGCCGGCCGGGTTGCCCCGCATCGAAGTGATGTTCATGATCGATGCCAACGGCATTCTAAATGTGACCGCGCGCGATATGCGCACCGGAAAGTTGCAATCAATCGAGGTCAAACCAACGTATGGTTTAACCGATGAGGAAGTGGAAAAAATGCTGCTGGATTCGATGGAATCTGCCGAATCCGATTTTGCGGCGCGAATGGTAATCGATGCGCGAAATGATGCTGATATAGTCTTGCGGGCCACGAATAAAGCAATGCAGCGCGCGGATGAATTCCTGAACTCGCAAGAAAAAGAGGATGCATTAAAAGCCAAAACGGATCTGGAAGAAGCGTATAAAGGCTCTGATCATTCGTTGATCCGGCAGAAGATTGAACAACTCGATGAAGCGACGATCCGGCTTGCCCAGGGCATCATGGATACCACCATCGCCATCGCTCTACGGGACAAAACTCTGGAGCAGCTCGAAGAAGAAGCAGAAAAAACGAGTCACAAATAATATACTTAGATCTTGGCGTCTCTGGCGCCTTGGCGGTTAAAGATGAAAATAAGCTGGCAGGATACTGAAGAAATCGCCATTCAATTGGCGGAGAAACATCCGGATCTCGATCCACTGACATTGCGTTTCACCGACCTGCACCGGATGGTTACGGAGCTTCCCGATTTTGAAGGGGATGCGAAAGCATCGAATGAAGGAATCCTCGAAGCCATTCAAATGGCCTGGCTGGATGAAAAAAGTTAGAAATTTTTAACAAAAGAAAACGAAGGGAACAAAGAAAAACAAAATCTTAGTTTCCTTTGTTATCTTTTGTTAAAAAAATGCTGATTGATAAGTTTGGTAGACAGGCGACTGATTTACGAATCAGTGTTACGGATCGTTGTAACTATCGTTGCGTTTATTGCATGCCTGCTGAAGTTCAGTGGCTCCCTAAACCTCAAATTCTCACCTTTGAAGAGCTGCAACACCTGGTCACTCTCTTTGCGCAAGAAGGGGTCACCAAGCTGCGATTGACCGGTGGTGAACCGCTTGTCAGGCGGGACCTGCCACTTCTGGCGGAACGACTCAATCAGATTGAAGGAATCCGGGAGATTTCTCTTACCACGAACGGTTATTATCTGAAGGAATACGCGCGCGCCTTGAAGTCCGCGGGTATTGAGCGCTTGAATGTCAGTCTGGATTCACTCAGGCCTGACCGGTTTGAAAAGATCACTCGAAACAACTCGTTTCACCGTGTGATGGAAGGGATTGCAGAAGCGAAAGCTGCCGGTTTCGATCCAATCAAGATCAATTGCGTCCCGATTCGCGGTTTTAATGACGATGAAATCCTGGACTTCTTAGAATGGGGCGCAGAACAAAAATTGCAAATCAGGTTCATCGAATTTATGCCGTTGGATGGGGACCACAACTGGAAACGTGAGAATGTTTTGCCGGAAGCAGAAATTGTAGAGCGGGTCAGACAGGCGAAATCAATCGTAGAGCGCGTGCATTCAAAACCTGCACCAGCAGCGCTTTTCGAGTACTCGGATGGCTCGGAATTCGGTGTCATTCCTTCCGTCACCAGACCTTTTTGCGCGGATTGCTCGCGCATACGCCTCACTGCCGATGGAAAGTTCCGAAATTGTCTGTTCGCCCTTCAGGAAACCGATCTTTTGGGGCCATTGCGAAACGGAGTTCCAGACAACGAAATCATAGATCTCATTCGAAATGCGGTTTATCATAAATGGGCCGGGCACAAAATCAACGATGCAGATTTTGAACAGCCCGCGCGCGCCATGTACGCCATTGGAGGATAAGAAACCTAACAAAAGATAACAAAGGAAACTAAGAATTTTAATTCTTTGTTCTCTTTGTTTACTTCTGTTAAAAAATAGAGGTGAGTATGTCTACACAACTTACGAAAGCTAAAGAAGGAATCATCACCGATGAAATGCGAATGGTGGCTGAAGATGAAGGTTTGCAGCCGGAATTCGTGCGCGATGGCATAGCGGCAGGAACCATTGTCATCCCCAAAAACATCCATCATCATTTTCGCCCGCGAGGCATCGGCAAAGGCTTGAAGACGAAAATAAATGCGAACATCGGTCATTCGTCCGATCATCAGGATGAAGGGGAAGAACTAAAGAAGCTGCAGGTTGTGGTGGATACTCTGGCTGATGCGGTGATGGATTTAAGCACCGGCGACCGTCTGGACGAGATGCGTATTCAGATGATTCAAAACTCTCCGTTAATGTTGGGAACGGTTCCGATTTATGCGGTGGCGCGCGGCGCGAGCATCATCAAATGGACTGCGGATGAGCTGTTTGCAGAAATCGAAAAGCAGGGTCAGCAAGGTGTTGACTACGTGACAGTGCATTGTGGTGTGACACGAGAATCAGTTTCCCGGCTGGAAGATTGTCCGCGTGTGGAAGGAATTGTGAGCCGCGGTGGATCGATTCATGCGCATTGGATTCGTTTCAATCAGCAAGAAAATCCGCTTTACGAACATTTTGACCGTTTGCTCGAAATTTGTCTGAAGTATGACATGACTTTGAGTCTGGGGGACGGTCTGCGTCCCGGCGCAATTGAAGATGCAACCGACCGTCCGCAACTGCAGGAACTTATCATCATCGGACAATTGCAGAGGCGAGCTCATGAAGCCGGTGTACAGGCAATGATTGAGGGCCCGGGACATGTGCCGCTCGATCAGATTGCGGACAACATGAGGATTGAGAAGAAGCTGTGTAATGGGGCTCCCTTCTATGTGTTGGGACCGCTTCCGATCGATATTGGCGCCGGTTATGATCACATTGTTGGCGCTATTGGTGGAGCTGTTGCGTCGGCTGCCGGAGCGGATATGCTCTGTTACGTGACTCCGGCAGAACATCTGCGCTTGCCAACTGTGGAAGATGTGCGGGACGGAATCATAGCTTTTAAGATCGCTGCCGCCTGCGGAGATGTCTCGAAGGGAGTGAAGGGCGCGCGCGAGCGGAATTTTGAGATGTCCCGCGCTAGAAAACTTCTGGATTGGGAAGGCATGTACAAATTGGCTTTGTACGGTGATAAGGCCCGGCAGATGCGCATAGAAAGTGAAGATTATGAGTCTTCCGTTTGTACGATGTGTGGTACCCTTTGTGCGGTCAATATTGATAATGCTACGATCCGCCAAACGGGACGAACCGAATTGTTACAGATCGGCAGCATCATCAGTTGATTTTTTTCACCACAGAGTCACGGAGAACACGGAGTTCAGAAATTACTTGTCTTTTTCTCTGTGTGCTCCGTGACTCCGTGGTGAAATGACAATGAAAGTTGTACCCGGGGAAACTGAGCGAGACTATATTCTGGAATTTTCCACTGAACGGGAGTTCGAGATTTTTCTAGATGAAATCGATCAGGAAGGCTTCTTCTTGATTCAAAACATGAGTCTTCCAGAAAACGCAATATTCCGGGCCACAGCAACCGGTAGCCTCCGGTCCCGCCGGATCAAACCACTATTAATCGTCAAGGAGGCGGATGATTCTCGCGTGATTACATCGGAAAGAAAGGACAGTCCTCCCGCGCCGCCGCCGGTCGAATCAGTAGCAAAAGAGGAACCGGCCGAATCTCAAGAAGAAACACGGGAGCTGGCAAAAACTGTTGCAGAGCAGCTGCGTTCCCTGAATGTTACGGAGAAATCGATGCTTGCGATGAGAGCAAATCTCGCAGAACGCCGGGTGCTGATGCAGGATACGAATCCGAAGATTCAGGAATTCCTTTTGCGCAATCCCCGATTGACCGAACCGGAGCTCGCATGGCTCGCTAAGAACCCGATGTCTGCAATCCCCACGCTGTTGACGATCAATCGTCATAAAGAATGGATGAGCACCGATTCGATCCGCCAGGGGATTTTGACAAACCCTAAAACTCCGGCCCACATTCTGATGGATAAAATCCCCACCCTATCAGCCGGTGATTTGATCAAAATGCATCACGCGAAAAACTTAAGAGAAGACATCAGAGATGCGGTGGATCGACAAATCAAAAAACGAGGCATACGCATTGGTAGAATGGATTTTTAAACAGGATCGTCAGGTTGCGACGACCATGTAGTCTTTCTACCCTTTGAACCACTGCTCGGCTCGTTGTCTAAGCCTTATCTGATCCGACAAATTGCAAGGGGTTCAGTGCGTCGAACGTCCGCGTAATCACTTCGTCTTGTGGCCAGCCGTTACCTCGTTCTTATGCGCAGCGAAGGCGGATAGGACTTCTCCCTTCTCACGCGGAGGCACTTTGGCGAAGTCAAGCGAGCGCCCTAGCTCGGCCGCGACCTCATCGAATTCCGCTGGCGAGATATTGAGGTTACGATGCGCCTCCTCAAGGCCAAACTCAGTTTTACCCGGCTTTGTCGGAGTGTATTTGAACGGACCGCCCGAGACGGCGCAGACCCACAGGGTTCGCATGAACTTGAGGCCTGGCAATCTGTCCAGGTTCTCCGTGTGCCATTTCCTGAGGGCTGGGTTCTTCGAATTCTTTCCCACAATCGGGTTCTTCACAACCGCGTCGCTAAAGTGGTCAACTACTGCGGCGATGGCAAAGACGCCGCCAAGCCGTTCATACAGACTCTTCTCGGCCTCCGGAGCGGCTTGCACCGAAGTCGCGACGAGAAGGGCTATTAGCGTGATTGCTATCGCGAGTGACTTATGGAATGAACTGTGTGTTTTCATGATTTTATTTCCTCCTTCCTTGCTTTTTGTTATCCGCTCGCCATCATGACGGCGGTAGTTATTGTAGCGAAAAGGACTTGGCGGAGCCTAACTACTTAAAGTACGTCCTCAATAATATGTGTGCTTTGGATCAGGAAGCAATTCAGCGAACAGATGACGCCTAAGGGATCAAGGCTATGCCTGGGCGTTCCACGTTTCATGACACGCGCAAGAGGAGGAAAAATCCGCCGGAGGTTTGGATGGGCACGCTGAATTGTCCCGTTTTCAACCCGGATACAGCTTCAGCTATTGCAGGATCTACTTCCGAAGAACTCACTTCGAGAACCGGTTGTTGAGAGCGGGCGGAAGGATGAATCGAATAATTTTTTGCCAGCATTTCCCAGGTTTCTCCTTTTTGGAGTTTCTTGTAAATGACGTCGGCGACTGCTTTCGTTTTTGTTTGGATAATCTGAAAACGTAGCGTGCCTGGAGTGCCGGTGCCCATTTTTGACTTTGCCAGCTCCAAATTTTTCCGGTAAGCCTCATTTTCAGGCGCAAGTGTAGCCGCTTTTTCAAATTCCTTGATCGCGCTCGGAAGCCGGTTTGTTGCGCCGTACATCATTCCGAGCTGGTTATGTGCCTCCGGATCCTCGGGTTTTCTTGCCACAATTTCGCTAAACTGCTGCACGGCGGCATCGATGCGTCCGCTGTTCCTGTAAATGGCGCCCAACCGGAAACGTGATTCGAGATCATCCGGATGTTCTTTTAGCTCCGCCAACAGGATTTTTTCTGCGGCAGAATAGTTCTTTTGCTTTTGATAAAACCACGCAAGGGGCTGAACAAGCAAAGGACTGTTGGGTGATACCGTCAATCCGGCCAGCAAAGCCTTTTCCGCCTCCTTCGGCTTTCCCTGCGCTTCCCAGACTTCCGATAAATCCTTGTACGCAGAAAGAAAATGTGGGAGTTTTTGGAGCGCCATTTCCAGTTCCGTACGAGCTTTGTCGTAGGATTTTAGTCGTTTTTAAGAACGTCCCATATAGTAGTGAAC
>JBKKAT010000697.1:0-5144 GCA_046714535.1 Acidobacteriota bacterium
GGGCTGTCCATGTTTCTGTCAGACTGCTCACTTGCTGTCGAGTTCAGCGGGCTTGGTGACAATTTACACCCTGAGGAAACAATAAGAGCCATTGCCTTAACTCTCTGTAATCTTGGGCAGCAGACGCGTTGAATTAAAAGCTATCCAGAAGACATATCCCATCGAAAAATCCTTTCTCCACATCTGATTCATTCCAGATGTAATCACACTCTATATGAAACGAGTCGTCATGGTTCAACAGGAGTCACTGTTTTCTGCTACTGCACACACTGCAGAAAAGAATTTCCGGTGATTTACTCCAGAATGGAGTTGTCTCGCGATCATTGATCGATTCTTCCCGGGTCTATGTTCAAAAGATCTGGTTTGTGATGCCGGTACGGGAAAGGGAGCGTTTCTAAAAGCCATCCCACCGGAAATCCCGGCATTCGGCGTTGAAATAGACGAAGCGCTTTCAGTAATTGCTGAAGCGGAAACAGGCAGGAAAATTATCCGGTGTGATTTTCGTTACTGCGAGCTGCCGGATGGAATCACGCGCGTTGTATCTAACCCGCCCTTCAGCGTCCCGGTTATTGAACAGTTTTTAGCGCGCTGCAAAACATTTCCTGACTTGCGTGAATGTGGTTTTTTACTGCCGGCTTACTCCGTACAAACACACCACAGAGTCTCTAGATGGCTCGCTGACTGGTCACTTCGCGCTGAGATTATTCCACGAAGACTGTTTCCGCGGTTAAGGCTTCCACTCGTTTTCGTCATGTTTTCCCGATCGGCATCCAAAGAACTGGTCGGTTTCAGTCTCTTTCGTGAAGCAGTCGAGTTCGATTCGTTAAGAAAGTTCGCTAAGGAAATTCTCACAAACGGCCGGCCACGCCGCAGTGCCTGGCGCGCGCTGGTGGAAGAGGTCCTTAAGGAACTCGGAGGTGAAGCGAGCCTTCCGGAAATTTATCACGCAGTGGCGCCCCGCAGAGTAAGTCAATCAATTTGGTGGAAAGAAAAGATTCGTCAGCAGCAGCAGCTCATTGCTATACCGGTTCAACGCGGACGCTGGAGACTTTCTGCAGCGTAACAAAACATCAGTATGAAAACGCTATTCGTCCCCGAGCATCTCAGGACGTTGCTGAATGATGCGCATACGCAACTTGCGATTTCAATTTCTGGCGGAAAGGATAGCCAGGCGATGCTGGCAACGCTAGTTCGTCAAGCAAACATGGAGTCCTGGAAATGCCGGCTGTTTGCAATTCACGCAGACCTCGGCCGAGTTGAATGGGCGGAAAGTTTTCCGCACTGTCAGTTCATCTGCAAAGAAGCAGGAATTCCGCTCGTTGTCGTGCGCAGAGCCAAAGGAGACCTCCTTTCAAGATGGCAGGAAAGAATGAACAAACTGGCAGGAACAGGAAAGCCATTCTGGAGCTCAGCTCGCAGCCGGTACTGCACCTCTGAGTTAAAACGTGGCCCGATCGATCGCCAACTACGACATTATTCGTGTGTAATTTCAGCCGAAGGTATTAGAGCTGAAGAATCCAGGGCAAGAGCCGACAAATCAACACTGTTCCTTCGACCGCAAATTACAAGCAAGACATACCTCAATATGACAGTTGAAGACGCAGTCAGGTACTCATGGAAGATTGATGAGGTTTGGCAGGCCTGTGGAACGTCAGCGATCGATCTTGCTTATCGCCGCAGTCTGTATCGCGCAGGTAAAGTCGATGCGGCTTTTGCCGGCTGGCCGGCTCACCCAGCGTACGTTACTGGAAATACCCGGGTATCATGCGTTTTCTGTATTATGGGCTCCAAAGGGGACCTTGCAAACGGCGCACGCTTGAATCCTGAACTGCATCGCACGCTGATACAAATGGAAAAAGAAAGCGGATTCACTTTCCAGGCAGGACGCGCCCTGTCAGACATTCTCAAAGAACCATCAGCATCCGGATCTCTGTTTGAGGATGAGAACGAAGCTGCGTAGATAGCAGCACTGAAAAAATCACAACGCTTTTCACTGACACATCCCCGCACACCTGGAATTAGTAATACCGTTAAAATGGAGCAGGAGCATGAAAACAGAGCTTCCTTTCGACATCGTTCAATTCGGAGATGCATTCCCTGCAGCTTCCGGAACCGAGAGCATAACAATCTACGGTTCGCTTCAAATCCCAATGTCACTTCTATTCTCGGTACGCTTGGAGTATGAGAACCTCCCACCAAAGACTGATCTTAATCAATTCTACGAACTGAAAATGAGTGCTGATGGTGACTACTGTATTCGTGTGCCAAAGACGTTTAAAGAAGTCTGTTTCCACCTGGCATCAGACTTAAAGCTCGAGTTGATGTCAATCGATGAAGAGGTCCGGGAACTTCGAACCAAGGACGCTTACTTTGTTATCAACCCGGCATTCACTCGCGTGATCTCAACCAATGATGAGCTCTATCAGAATGCGGTTAAGGATGAATACGATGCCATCAATGCTATTTTCCAAGCACACGGCGAAATGTCGCTCCCAGAGTCCTCTTTCTAGCCGCGCGGTCAAGCTCTTTCGGCCCGATTATAATAAGACTTCTCCGACAATAAAATGAAGAAACACCGCGGGTATTGTCCAACCCTATTTTTTATCCATAGCCTCGCTCAGTTTCTTAGAAGCTCTCAATAACCATTCTTTTCTGTTAATCTTTATGTTTGCTCACTCGCAAGGCTATGGATAAAAATCTATACGTTCGGCGGCTTAATGTATTAAGGGGGAAAAAACATGTCTAACGTAACTCTTTTGAAAACTCGATATCAAGATGCATACAAGGTGTCCAAGGCGGCTATTGGATTTGGAGGGTTTTTCAAGTTTATTGGCCTTTTCCTTGGAATTCTCGGGATACTTGCTAACTTGGGTTTATTTGCATACGGAGTCACCCAACTCCGACAAGGATTCCTTGGGTATGGTGCAAGCGAACAGGATAGGTTAGTGGCCCTGGGTCTAGTTCTAGTCGGCGGAACCTTCTGGTCCTTGCTAACGTGGGCGATTTTTCATCTGTTGGGTGTTTTAGTATCGGCAATTGGACAAACATTGAGCGCAACGCTGGATAATAGCATTAACACCTCGACTTTAATAACAGATCAGGAGAAGGCGCAGGTAATTTTTGCATCCAAATGATTTCGCCGCCGACCAAGTCGATGCAGCGGACAACGCCTGCACCTCGCAACGTCATGATGCTGGCGCTGAATGAATGATTGCAAAAGGGAAAGCTATTTGACGGCCTGATAATTATCAATTCCGATTTCTAAGCATAAGGAGGATAGAATGACGGTTCGAACTCTTGTCTCTCTCTTATTTCTATTTGTCGCTCAACAAGCGTCCGCGGAATGTAAACTGCAACTCACACTTCAGCCTCCGGAGCAATCTGCCATTTCGGTGTTCCTAACTTCGCATCCGGACCTAAAACTTGCAGACTCGCAAGATGTAAGTGCATTAGATGTGCTGCTTTCTACAGACTACCAGAAGATGAGAAAGGAGATGTTAAAACTACCCCCCTGTCTCGCTCACCAGATTCGGGAAGATGTCAATAAAGATGGGAAGAAGGATTTGGCGATTCTCTTCGCTGACAAAAAGCCTATTGTTCAGCCCACAGGACAGACCACGCGTAATTTTCAGATAGTTGTATTCGAGGCCTCCGAGAGCGGTTTTGATCCCGTCATAATACATAAATCGAACGGCTGTTTAGATGGTTTCGTGTACATCCGAGAAAGAAACTCAGTGGAGTACGAATGTATCGAAGTTTCATCGGGCAGTTTTCATTGGAATGGGCAAACTTATATTGTCGAAGACAAAGTTCCGATGTAGAAAATCAAATAATTGACACGACTTCAATACATTTTGGGATGCCGGGCCTGAACCCCGTTGCTTGAGTTTACGTTTTGTCATATCCTCAAATTAAAAGGGGATACCAAAATGAGAACAGCATGTTTTTTCATTGTTTTGTTGATCTTCAGTGTTACAAATTGTGGCTCTGATAATAAAAGTACTGACGCCAAGCCGCATCCTAACGTTGCAGTCACAACTCCTTCTGAAAGACGGATTGAAAGTAGCGCACCAGTCGAACCGAAAACGATTGAAGTTAACGAGTTCACACGTGATCAGGCACAAAATATATTGAATTCAGACCTGAGAATGGGAAACCCGGTAAGTTCTGTCACTGGCGAGGTTCTCCCAGGCTGGACAAATGCATGTCACAAAGCACTTTCTGGATTCGTAACCTATCAAAAGGGTCAATGGGTCTTAGTGGGCGGACGATGGCAGAAAGGCCAAGACGTTGTAAACGTTACCGATCAAGGTAGACGTTACATTTCGTCTGCGAGATCAAAGGGTGATTCGCTATATGAAGTAACATTCCTAGAGGCGTATAAACGGCAATGCATCGTTACAGGAATTGCAAATCAAGGAACTGACAAATTGGTCGAGTTCAATTGGGATTATAGGGATTTCCCCTTCGAAATTGGGATCTGTATTCCAGGTGGACGTTCGGGGACTGGGAGTGCTTTAATGCGATTATATGACGATGGTTGGCGTGTAGGGGAACTCAACTTTAAGTAATCGTGCGAGATAATGATGAAGCCATTTTCTCGGCAGCGGCCGCTGCAGGAATTGTCATCTGCGCGTGGGGATTACATGGGCGCTATAAAAATCGCGACGAGCACATTACGGAGCTGCTGCGACAGCAAAGAATAACACTCCACGTCTTGGGCTTAACTAAGGAAGGAATTCCAATTCACCCACTTTACGTTCCATACAAGACCCAACCTGCAGTTTGGAAATAACACCAACGTCCTCAGTCTTTCTCATCCTTATATATGGTGCATTCGCGCGGATCTTTGTCAGGTCTCCATCGTACGAACCGCGCAAAGTGCCGTAATCTGTTTTGCTCCAGGTGATCAAAAGCCACCTCACACACTACTGGCGTTAGCGGTTTCCAGGAGGCCTGCGATCCGCGAGTCCAACCACGCAGTCCATCCGGGATCCAAACATTCTCCAAATTGATCGATCTCGTATTTCGCTGACTCAACTCTTCATATTGCTCGGACGCAATCGATCGAAAGTGCGTCTGTCCAATTGCACGAAGTCGCTTTCCAGCATATAAGGCCAATAGCAAGGCGCTGCCACGTCTAC
>JBKKAT010000698.1:0-6364 GCA_046714535.1 Acidobacteriota bacterium
GGAGGGCGGGCCTCCGTGCCCGCCAGGCGGCCAGGGAGGGCCGCCCACCGCATAGTGATATTACTTTACATACACCGTTTTGATGTTGACGAATTCCCGGATGCCAAAGTGAGAGAGTTCGCGTCCGTAGCCGGATTCTTTGATGCCGCCGAACGGGAGGCGGGGATCCGATTTGACGAACGCATTCACGAAACAACACCCTGCTTCGATTCTTTCCGCCGCGATCCTTTCACCGCGAGCAATATCCTGAGTAAAAACCGCCGCGCCCAGACCAAAAGGGGAATCGTTTGCAATTCTGATGGCGTCCTCTTCGTCTTTAGCGGAAATGATTGCTGCAACCGGGCCGAATAGTTCTTCATCGTGAGCCGGCATTCCTTTCTTCACATCGGTTAGCACGGTCGGCGGATAATACGCTCCTTTTCCATCGGGAAGCTGCCCGCCCAGCAGAACACGCGCTCCCATTTCGATGCTCTGTTGCACCTGTTTATGAAGATCATTGCGCAAATCCTCTTTCGCCTGAGGACCCAGATCCACATTTGGTTCCATCGGATTTCCCATCCGCTTGGTTTTCATCTTTTCCACAAACATCTCTTCAAATTTTGCGCGAAGACTCTCCACAACAATAAATCTTTTGGCTGCAATACAACTTTGACCGGCGTTGATTAATCTTGATGTCACGCATGTATCGACTGTCGACTCCAGGTTTGCATCTTCCAGGATTATGTAAGGATCACTTCCTCCTAACTCCAAAACAGTTTTCTTCAACAGCGATCCCGATTTTTCCGCAACGGATTTTCCGGCGGGCGTGCTGCCTGTGAGCGTCACTGCTTTCACGTGTGGATGTTCAATCACAGCGGAAACCCTGGAGCCGGCGACAAGCAACGTGCGAAACAAATCCGGTGGAAAACCCGCATCACGAAAAATCTGTTCGATTTGCAGAGCGCATCCGGTAACATTGGAGGCATGTTTCAAAAGTCCGGCATTTCCTGCCATTAATGCTGGCGCAGCAAATCGAAATACCTGCCAGAAGGGGAAATTCCAGGGCATGATTGCGAGCACAACACCAAGAGGTTGAAATGCGACAAAGCTTTTGGAGGCATCAGTCTGAACAAGTTCAGGCGACAGGAATTTCTCCGCGTGATCCGCATAGTAATCACATACGGTTTTGCACTTCTCCACTTCCGCGCGGCTCTGCGTAAGAGTTTTTCCCATTTCCAGAGTCATCATCTCCGCAAATTCTGTTTTTTTGCTGAGTAAAATTTCGCCTGCCTTCTTCATCAAGAGAGCGCGGTGAGAAAATGGGGTCTGCCTCCACTCTAAAAAAGTTCGATGGGAAGCATCAACGATTTCGTTGAATTGTTGTGGAGTCATTTCAGGATAGGTGCGGATCAATTCGCCAGTGGATGGGTTGATGGATTCGATGGACATGGTGTACCTCCAACTAATCGTGGATCTTGATCGTGATCGTAACCTTGATCGAAGGAGTCGATTAAGGACTAAACGATTTCGAAGCGATTACGATCACGATTAAGATTAGGATCCGCGATTATTTAAACGCCGTAGAGAACGGGATCCCAGGAGATGTTCAGTTCGCTTGGGGGAGCCATGTAGCCGAGTAGCGCTGATGCTGCAACCACGGCTGGACTTGCCAGATAACCTTCACCGCCGACTCCCATCCTGTTTTGCCAGTTGCGATTGAAAGAGGTGATTGCGCGTTCGCCTTTCTTCAATGAGTCTTCGCCCTGTCCAAAACAGGGACCGCACCAGGAATCGCGGATCAATCCTCCGGCAGAACGCAGCACCTGTGCGATCGATTCTCCACCCAGACGTGGATCCGGGTTTTCAATCGCAATTTTCACACCGCGCGATCCCGGGAAAATCACAAAATCCCGCGCTGTCTGTTTCATCCCGGCACTGCGCGCAGCACGAAGCACCAGCGCGGCTTGCAATAGATCGTCATAGCTGCCATTGGTGCAAGATCCAATGTATGCCTTATCGAACGGAATCTTTTCTCGCGCTACCTCTTCAGCAGGGAAAGCATTTCCCGGACTGTATGGTTTTGCAATCATCGGAACGACTTCCGACAAATCGAGAATTTCATGAAATTCATAATGAGCGTCGTCACCCGGCTGAATCGGAGGGTAAGGAAGCTCTACCATACCTTTCGATTTGTACCACGCATACGTAATTTCATCCGGCGCGAAAATTCCATTTTGCGCCTCGGCTTCCGCCATCATGTTTGCAATGGTGTTTCTATAAGCAATGGGAAGCTGTTTTTCGGCATCCACAAATTCAACCGACATTCCTTGTGATTGTTTCGTACCCCATCGTTCCAGCAGTTTCAACACAATATCTTTTCCGCTGACCCATGGCTGCAAGCGTCCCGCGAATACAACACGGCGTGCTTTCGCCAGCGTAAAGTAAACATAGCCGGTGGACCATCCGAAACCTAGAGTTGTTGATCCTACGCCAAAACCGACTGCGCCGTAGGCGCCATACGCGCGGCTGTGCGAATCAGCGCCGGGAATGAATTGTCCTGGAACCACGAGACCCTGTTCGGGAAAATAAAATGAAAGATGCCATCGCCAGGCGTCGCGTAGTACGGTTTTTCCATCTGATTCAATTCAGCAAACGCGCGCGATATGGAAGTCTGATTTTCATCTTCTTGTTTTCCGGTAAAAACAAAATGATCGTTTGCCACAGCTGCCTGTCGCGGATAGATTCTGTTTCCGCCCGTGATTTGATTGAAAGTGTGAATCGCAAAGGGGGCAGTTCCATCGGAAGCTGGAAGCAGGTCAGCATAGACTCGAAGGGTTGAACCAGGCCTGACTTCAGCATTCTTATCCACGCGATGGGCCCACACAATTTGTTCGGTGGTCGTCATGCCACGCGCGATGTCCGGGTCCGGCCATTCTATGCGGGGCGCAGTGCGCACGGATTCTGCAAACTCGCGACGTCCCATGACAAATATTCCACCGGTGCGCCGAATCTCATCCTCTTTCGGAGTGAGCGGAACCGTCTCGTAATGCTTCTTTTGCGTTTCATTCACCAGTTTCCGGGTGGTCACATCAAACGCGAGAGTGTCGCCATCCAGGGCATCTTCCACGGCTTCTTGACATTGCACAACTTCAAGCCCCAGGTTGAAAGCATTGCGCCGGAAGATGTCACCCATGTTATTGCCGCAAACGATCACAAGCTCCTTGCCCGCTTCTTCCGCAACGGCTTTGAGTCCCGCAGGACTCATTTCACGGGATGATCCAATTCCGAATCGATCTCCTGCGATAAGAAATGTTTCACCGCGATGCACCCGTTCGCGAAATTCCGGCATTAAATAGCGAAACGCTCCTTCTTTCCATTTTTCGTCCAGCTTATCGAGTGTTTCTGACACACAGTACTTCGATGGCGTGATTTGATCCGTATCAATCGCATCCAATTTCTTGCTGGGTTGTTTGGGATCCCAGAAAATCAATGCTTGCCCGCGAACCCAATGCGGTTGTACCCCCAGAGTCTCTCCCGCTTCGTCAACTTCAACCTGCGGATGAGATGCCCTCGGTACTTCCTTCAAACGGGCCGGTTGCGGTGTTTGAATCAGCTTCATTTTTTTTCTTCCCGGATGAAGTCTTCGCGGCTGCGCACAAGATCGACTCCCACGTATTGAAACCGGGCTTCAATCGGTGGATTCATTTTCTTTACACGCAAACGGATCCTTTGAGCGGATGTGTTCTTAAAAATTTCTTCAAACAAACGGAACGCAAAAGATTCCAAAAGTTTGTATTGAACCGTTTGCGACAGGCGCTGAACGATGTCTATCACCCTGCTGTAATTAACCGTTAGATCGAGATCATCAGAACGGCCGGCGTCCGTGAGATCATAGTAGATCCAGAAATCGAGCTCGCAGTTTCTTTTGACTTCCTGTTCTTCCTTCTTGACTCCCAGCCGGACGGAGCAATGTAAGCCTTTGATGAGAATTTTATCTTCGCGCATTTTTTGTGTCACATCTTAACATGAACTTACTCGGATTTCTGCCCGACGAATTGATCTTTCTGGTCCTTAAAAAATATGTTGAAAGTCGTCAGACTACCATAGCACCTTGTAATGTATTGTTGAAGCTGGATTTTTTCCGGCTCTGATAATTTATCATTTGCATTGATTTGCTGTTCCAGTACGCGAAGACGGTCCCGCAGCATGATAATCTTGTGAAAAAAAGCGTCGATGGGAACTTCCTTTTCTTGTAGTCCCGGTTTGCCGGGGCGCAAAATGAGCTTCCCTCCAATCCACTTATCGGCAATTTTCGCAGCCCCTAATTCGAGCTCTTCCCGCAGAAGCGCTCTGATCAGTGCCGTAAGACGATCTTCTTCAACGGTGACCGGCTGCTCCGGTTCCGTGGAAACTTTTTCTCCGGCTGAAGGGCGGTAATTCCGGGAACTGTTGCAATACAGGCACGTGACCCGGTCAATCGAACCGTCTGCGTTGAGCGAATTGATAGCGGACCGCCGGTAGATTTTGCATTGTCCGCACCAGGCTTCAATTTCCATTCCAACTTCGTACATCAAGAACCCTCCGGGATTAGAGTGCCAAAGTAATGAGTAATGAGCAATGAGTATTGTTTAGGCGGTCTCATCACTCATGACTCATTGCTTTGGCACTTTATTTGTAATGTTAGAATAATGCCATCGATCGATGAAGTCACATCTTCCATTCATCATAGTAAATCCGAAATCAGGGCGGGGCATGACGGAGCGTCAATGGGCGTCGCATGCGGATGCGATCCGAACTCATTTCGGACCATTCGAGTGTGAGTTCACCAGGGAGCCCGGGCACGCAGTCACGCTTGCCGAGGATCAGGCAAGAAAAGGCAGGGAGCTGATTATTGCCGTCGGCGGTGATGGAACCGTTTCGGAAGTTGCCAATGGGATTCTCCGGGCGAAGTCCGGGACTGCGCTGGCTTTATTGCCTGGTGGAAGTGGCGGCGATTTCCGTCGCTCACTTCAAATACCTGCGGGCTTTGTGAAGGCAACGAAACAACTGAAGAATGCTCAAGATCATTTGATGGACGCAGGCAGGTTGACGTATGTTGATCATCAGGGAAAAGAACAAACCCGTTTTTTCGTGAACACAGCTTCTTTTGGAATGAGTGGCGCCGTTGCGAGTCGCGCAAATCGTTCGGGAAAAATGCTGGGCGGCACTCTCACGTATGCAACGGCAACCATGCGTACAGTGATGAGCTTTGAAGCGCCTGAAATATCTTTGCAGGTGGATGATCAGGCTCCGAGACGAATGAAAATCATCATCGTTTGTGTTGCGAATGGTCCATCTTTTGGTGGCGGGATGCGCATCGCTCCCGATGCGAAGCTGAATGATGGCCTTTTTGATGTTGTGATCGCGGGAGACATGCATGCGATGGAGTTATTGCTAAAATCTTACCGGCTGTATTCGGGAACGCATCTTTCTATGGAAAAGATGGCCATGATGCACGGTAAAACGATACGCGCTCTTCCCATCCGTGAGACGGACAGCATTCTTTTGGAAGTGGATGGGGAGACGCCGGGACGTCTTCCGGCAACCATGGAATTGCTTCCGCAGGTTCTGCGGGTGCGTCGTTAAATTTTGGGAGAGGGAATGAGAAAAACTTTTTGCTGTCTGTTATTCGGATTGGCCATCTTTGCTCAATCGGCTGAAGAAGTTGATTTATCCATGGTGCATCGCATCAAGAATGAATCGTTCCAAAACGGCAAAGTGATGGACCACATGTTTTTTTTAACGGACTTGAATGGTCCGCGATTGAGTGGCTCCCCCGGATATAGATCGGCGGCAGATTGGGCGGTGGGAAAACTCAAGGAATGGGGCATTGCAAATGCCGGTTTGGAATCCTGGGGGAAATTCGGACGAAGCTGGTCCTTGAAAAAATTTGAAGTTCATATGATTCAGCCAAACTACACACCGATTTCTGCTTTTCCTCATGCATGGTCCGACGGAACTGCAGGCAGGATTAAGGCAGAAGTGGTTTATGCGCCGGTATTTTTCCCATGGGAAGATAACATGCGGCGCGATCCGTCCAAAGTCATTGAGCGCGTTAAACAATACGCGCAAAAAAACAAAGGCAGATTCCGTGGAAAAATCGTCATGACGGAACCGCGGCGGGGGCACGCGCAACCTGAAACCTCACCCAGCCAGAGATACGATGAAGAGGAGCTTTCTTCTGTTGCTGAGCATCATGACCCATATCCTTTGGAGGCAATTCAATGGCCGGTGACGAGTCTTCCGGAAGACCCAAAAGAACGGGAACGTTTCCTGGACAGTCTGCCTCTGGAAATTGAAGCCGATTTTTGGGAACAGCAGCAAAGGGCGCTGGACACACTCATTG
>JBKKAT010000699.1:0-3546 GCA_046714535.1 Acidobacteriota bacterium
AACTATAGGCATTGGAAATCCGAGGCTTTAGCCTCGGCATCAAGTTGCAAAACCGACTTTTGGAAAACCTCACAAATTGTTATGTTTGGACAGATGCCGGCTAAAAAGCCGGCGGTCATTTGTCAAACCTTCAGAAGATCCACGAGCGCTAAGATATTCTCTCCCCTTCGATGTAAGCCATGGGGATTGTCAATCGAATTTCCCCTTGCTTTTTCGAAAGCTGATTGAGGTTGGCTTCCAACCTGGCAAATACTTGTTCCTGTTCAGCCATTTCTATTGCAGTCTTCCAGCCATCCAGAAAGCCCAGTTTGATGAAATAGTGGCGCAATAGAGAGCTTCCGTCAGCGAAACGCATTTCTTTTGATTGCTGATGAACTTTAGTAATGCGGAACCGCGTCTTTGAAAAGAGGGTATGAACTTTTTTTACTGTTGCCCTCTTTTCAATGTGATCTTTCAACGCATTTACGGCCGTTTGTTTTCCAAGTTCTACTAGAGTGGACTCAAACACATCGTAAAATTCCCGCATGTGTCCCTGCAAGTTTGTGGTTATTACAATCCGTGCCGAGCGCTTTGATACTCTCCAGCACTCGCGAAGAACCATCTCCGGGTCGCTAAAATTATTAATACCAAGATTGGAAACGATGAGATCAAATTGACCTTCAGGGAAAGGCATTGCTGCTGCATCTGCGAGTTTCAACTCAACATTTTTTACATTCCATAACTGCGCTTTTTGACCCGCCCGCGCCAGGCCCGTTTCCCAGAGATCGATTCCGTAAACCATAGAAGTGGGCCCTAATCGCTGAGCCAGTTCGAGCAATGGAAATCCAGTGCCGCAACCAACATCAAGCACCGTCACTCCTCGTTTGATCGGAACGTATTTCAAAAGTAGCAGGCCGAACATTGCCGACCAGAGTGGAAGTTCATCATAAGCAGACACCACTTCCGAAGCGTTCAGGTCAATCGAATCGTTCAAGTAATCCGTCATACTGTCTGAACAGCGGCTGCGCGCGTGTGTCGAATCCACAACTCGGCAGCGGCAACTGTAAGAATCCACCCTGTCCACAACGAGATCACAAATATTTCCTTCGACCCAAAACCGGCTGGTGTCAGGGCAATATCCGCTAAAATACCGACAATTCTAACACTGGAGATGCCAACTGCGACCGCAAATGCGCGGATCATCCATTCCCGGTGAAGAGCGACTTGTTTCTTTTGAATGGCAATAAATGCGCGGATCAGTGCAGCCAGGAACAGACCTCCGAACAGCAAGATTGCAAATGTTTCTGGAAGACCGGCGAATGGCATCAGGATTCCAAAATACAAGCCGGCTATTGCGGAAGCCAAACCCACCAGTAAAACGATGCGACCGGACCAACGGTGAAACTGAATGTGACGAGTGCGAATGCGAGGGGAAAACTGGAGGAGCGCGAAAGTAAGAAAAAAGCCACCCGGTAAAATATGCAACATCGTTATCGATGGATTGGCGCCAAACCGGCTGTCAAACTCCTTTACTTCCGCAATTCGTTGCGATGGAAATATGCGAAATGAAACCAAAATCTTGTGCCGCGTCGGTTCCATGCGAGCTCCCAGATCGGCAAGGAAGAGCCCTCTTGCGATTGTTGTCACCACACCAATGATGACAAGAACAACTAAAACCGGGATTAAGAGACTACGCCACATGAATTGTTTCAATTAAGAAGTAAACAGCGGCACTCGAACGCGCGCATGATCCGCATCCCAGACGAATATACCCAGGTCGATATCCTGTTTGGTCGGATCAATGACAACGGCGATATGCAAAGGGTCATTGAAGTAATTCTGATCGATGAATTGATCCGCTGATGACAGGAAAACTCCATAGCCGGGATGCGTGTGAAACCATCCCACGACCCGCAGATCCTGAAAACGTTCCTGTATCACCTGATGAATTTCCTGTTGCGCCTCGTTCGTGAATTCAAAAGAGGCCCTGCGCGAAATTCCTTTGGATGCAGGAACAAAGTTTTTGATCTCAACAAAAGTCCTCCGCGTCGCGCGCCCGACCCTCCCCACAAGGACTCCACCGAGCTCATAATGCAAATCGGATGATGCAAACTCCAGCAGCTCTTGCAAAGCAGAAGGATCAATAAAGACTGCTAATAGTTTAGAAGGGTAACGGCGATTTAGTTTACCGGGCAAACGGCTCTTTTCAGTTTTTTTGAGAATTGGTTTGATGCGGATTTCCACGATTTTATCCCGGAGATTTCAACCGGATCACGACTCGCGCAATTTTGTCCCGAATCGGCCGGGAATCCAGTGGAAAGAGATTCACATTTCGTTTCGCCCACTCGGCAGCTTTCGTGTCCAGGGGTGACTGCAGATTGAACTTTGCATAGCGGGACATATCCGCGAGCTCCGATACGAATTCAGCAAGTGACCAGCTGGGAGCCCACTGCCCGCTGTGGCACACCGCTTGCAATTTGATGTTTGGATGAAAAATGGGAGTTAACCATGTCACGTCCGGCGGTTGCGATGGATACTGCGCTCCCAAAACAATCTGACAGCGATGTTCGTGAATGAAAACAGGTTTGGTGAAGTCATCCAGTTTCATGCCGGCGCAATGAAACACCAGATTGTATCTGGTTGGCGGATTGCCGGATGTTTGAAAATCAATGATGGACGATTCTGACCGGAGCCGGAGCATCTCCTCGTAGTCGTTCTTCATCCGTATCTCTTTCCGATTCATAGCCCTATTTTGGAGGGCGGGCGTCTCTGCCCGCCAGCTCACTGGATGACATTCTCAAATGTGGCGGGCACCTAGGCCAGCCCTCTGCGGCGTTGGAACCCCGCAACGAAGGTGGAGGTGAGCAAAAGCATATCGCCATTTTTGGTGGTGTATTCCGCGAGCGTGTGGTTTTGTTTTAATTCCTGGCTCGTACGTTTGTTGGACAACTGGTATGAAATACGATTTCCATCGGGACCCACTAACGGCAATCCAAGCTGCTGGACCAGCTGCGGAAGCAAATCTTCCAGCCGGGCGTTATCCGGTAGCTCAACCTCATATTCCTGATTTGTATCAGCTCTAACAACAGTAACAGTAATCTGTGACATATATGTGAATTATCCTATTCATAACGTAGCGCTTCAATCGGATCAAGCCGGCTTGCTTTTTGCGCCGGGTAGAACCCGAAAAAAACGCCCACAACCGCTGAGAAGAAAAACGCCATGGCCACCGCCTCCGGTTGCAACGAAATGGGCCAGCCCCCAAACCGTGCCACCGCTTCCTGAATGCCAAGTCCCAGACATATCCCAAGAAGTCCGCCACTTAAAGACAAAACCATTGCTTCGATCAAGAACTGGGACCTGATATCGACTCCTTTTGCTCCAATCGCCATGCGCACGCCTATTTCGCGGGTTCGCTCGGTTACACTAACCAGCATGATGTTCATAATACCAATCCCTCCCACGAGCAGAGAAACACCGGCAATAGACCACAAAAGAATACTCAGTGTGCGAGATTGCTCTTCCGCCTGTTGCAACATTTCTGTTTGAGAGCGGATCATAAAATCG
>JBKKAT010000700.1:0-3266 GCA_046714535.1 Acidobacteriota bacterium
GGTTCATCCCCTTCGTTGTGGCCATAACGGCGATAACCGATCAGATCAATCAAGAAATCCTTTTGATATTTCGAACGATAAGCAAAAGCGAGACGTGCAGCTTCCATGCATGCTTCCGGGTCATCGGCGTTCACGTGCACCACGGGAATTTCAAATCCTTTCGCCATATCGCTCGCGTACATTGTGCTGCGTCCTGCTTCAGGCAACGTGGTGAACCCGAGCTGATTGTTCGCGATGATGTGGATGGTTCCCCCGGTTCGATAACCGGGAATTCTGGACAGATTCAATGTTTCCGCAACAATTCCCTGACCCGGAAAGGCAGCGTCACCATGAATCAAAATGGGAAGCGTTACCCGGTGATTGAATTTCGGAGCGCCGCGGTGATCCACATGGGTGCCGGCGGCTCGCGCCATTCCTTCTACAACAGGATTGACCGCTTCCAGGTGACTCGGATTCGGAGCCATACTCACAATCAAGTTAACCGGAGCTCCTTCGCGCAAGCTTCTCCGCGCGCCCGCATGATACTTAACATCACCCATCCAGCCCAGATCATCTTCAAATATTGTTTTGCGGACAGGGTCTTTGAACTCCGCGAGCAATTGCACGTATGCTTTGTTCAGAACATGCGCCAGAACGTTCAGCCGTCCGCGATGCGCCATTCCAATTAAGATGTGCGTCATCCCCAACTCTGCGGATGCACCCAGAACTTCATCCAGGATCGGAACCATCATATCCAATCCTTCCAGAGAAAATCTCGTTTTACTGGGAAAAATGCGATGCAGAAAACGTTCAAAAACTTCGACCTTCGTTAGTAGTTCCAAAAGCTCTTTTGCTTCCGCAGGGTTGTTCGATCGAAATTTTCCTGACTCGGCAGCCTGACGAAGCCAGTCCCGTTCTTCAGGCGAATGAACGTGATCATAATCGTAGCCGCTTGTGGATGAATAAATCTTTCGCAATGCCTCAATGGCCTCCCAGGCATTGGCGCAATTTTGGGAAAGCGGACCGCGTATCAAATTCGCAGGAAGCTGCCGCAAATCATTTTCAGTCAACCCATAGGTGGATGATTCCAACGCCGGATCCCCGGGACGTTCCCGTCCGAGCGGATCGAGTTGCGCCGCAAGGTGACCATGCTCACGAATTGCGGTCGCCAACAGAACGGTAGCGACGATCTTATCCACTGTGGCGGTCGATGGCATTGCTGCATTACCCGCTTCCGGGGAATCAGATTGCCACGATTCAAAGAATGCGCGCGCGGAAGGATCCACCGATCCGGGATCCTGCAAAAAACGTTCGTATAACTCCAGAATGTAACCGGCATTCGGGCCGTGAAATTCTTTCATCCAATCCATAATCTTTGTATTATACCGGAGGGCGGGCGTCTCTGCCGCCTACTGCCGCGAGCACGGAGCCTCGCGCTCCGAGTCGTATTTTGTGGAGGATCAATGAACAAGCTGATATGGATTGTGGCATTTCTCTTCTTAAGCCTGGCTGCTGCTAAAGAGCCCAGACAGGTCGCACCGAACCTGAAAGAACGGGTGGCAACACTCCCCAAAACTGTAATCGACTACGACAGGAGCCTTCTGAATAAAAACGAAAAGAAGGTGGTTGCAAAACTCATTGAAGCATCCCACTTCATTGATGAGATCTTCTGGCGACAGGTGTCGGAAGAAAATCCTGCTTTGAGAAAGGAAATGGAAACACATCCGAATCCGCTCGCGAAACAATTCTTTTACGTAATGAAAGGGAGATGGGACCGCGTTCATCACGGTGAGCCTTTCCTTGCACCATTCGGAAAGGCCGGCGAACAACCGCCGGGAGCAGGTTTTTATCCGCCTGACATGACAAAAGAAGAATTTGAAAAATGGATTGCCGATCATCCGGAAGATAAGGAAAAATTTCAGGGTTTAAATAATGTGATCCGGAGAAAGGAGGGAAAGCTTGTCGCAATTCCGTATTCCGTTTATTACGCAGAATTCCTGAAGCCCGCGGCAGCCAAATTGCGGGAGGCTGCGGCATTAAGCAATAACCCATCGCTCAAAACATTTTTGACGAAACGCGCGGTTGCTTTTTTGTCGGATGATTATTATGAAAGCGACTTCGCGTGGATGGATCTGGATTCGAACATTGAAGTGGTGATCGGACCTTATGAAGTTTACGAAGATTCTATTTTCAACTACAAAGCAGCGTTTGAATCCTTCGTGACTGTTGTGGATAAACAGGAAAGTGCAAAACTCAAAGTGTACGCGTCTCACTTGCCCGCAATGGAAAAGAGTTTGCCTATGCCGGATGAGCATAAGAACCTCACCAGGGGAACCGATTCGCCGATTAAAGTCGTCCAGGAAATCTTCACAGCAGGAGATGCCCGGCGGGGAGTCATGACGGCGGCGTTTAATCTCCCGAATGATGAAAAAGTGCGGGAAGCGAAAGGTTCCAAGAAAGTCTTGTTGAAGAATGTGATGCAGGCAAAATTCCAGAAGACCGGTGAACCCATTGCGAAGAGAGTCCTGGACCCGTCGCAGGTTTCACTCTTATCTTTTGATGCTTATTTCAATCACACCCTGTTTCATGAGTTAGCTCATGGTCTTGGACCTGGAATCATTACAGGACCGGATGGGGAAAAAATTGAAAATCGCTTGCTTTTGAAAAACCTTTATTCGGTGATTGAAGAATGCAAAGCGGATGCGCTTGGTGTTTGGACCCTTTTGTATGCAATCGATCAGAAACTGCAAACTTCTTTCGATAAGCCGACCATGTATGTGAGTTATGTCGGGCTGATTTTCCGGCTAATGAGACACGGAATTGAAGAGGCGCACGGAAAAGCCAACGCCATTCAGTGGAACTGGTTGCGCGAAAAAGGAGCCATCGCAGAAGGGACAGAGGGAAGATTCAGTGTTGTCATAGAAAAAATGCCGGAGGCGATTCAATCCCTCTCGAATGAGCTTTTGATGATTGAAGCAACGGGAGATTTCAGCAGGGCGGAAAAACTGGCGCAGAAGTACGGAAAATCAAATCCGGAAATAGAAGCGATCAATGCGCGGCTGAAAGACCTTCCTGTGGACATCAGTCCCGTATTCACCGGCGCCGGCGAAAAATAGAAAGCAACTTAACACAGAGGCACAGAGACACAGAGATTAGAGAAATTCTTTTGTTTTTTCTCTGTGCCTCTGTGTCTCTGTGTTAAATTCTTATCGGCGGTCTTTGAGACCCACGACGCCGGCAGTTTCGGCGCAGTGTACGCAGCAAAACATTTTTCCATGGTCTTCGAC
>JBKKAT010000701.1:0-3745 GCA_046714535.1 Acidobacteriota bacterium
TTCTCCGGATCAAAAGAGACGGCTTGCAAAGCATCGTTTCGGTAGATTAAAAGCCGGTTCTTCCCGGCTATAACGGCCTGCGAAGCGTCCGAACTCAGCTTGCGAATTTCCGTGCTGCCTAGAGAACCGTTGTAGATTCCTCCGATTTTGGCTGCTGTTTCAACGTGATTACTCCAGAGTGTAAACAGAAAATTTTTTCCATCAGGCAAGAAAACCGGAAAACGGTGAGAACCATCCACGATATCAGGATCTAATTTAGTAGCAGCAGTGGGAGTGCCTCCATTTGCCGGCACTCTTAAAATCGAGTGGTTGGTCCCGGGTGTAAATAAAATCGTTCCATCGATTCCCCAACTTCCACCCCGCGATGAGCCGAGAGTCTTGCAGATCACCCGGCTAATACCCGAAGCAAGGTCAAGCCTGCGCATTGTTGTGTTGGATTCCACAAAGTAGGCAATCGATTTGGAATCAGGGGACCAGAAAGGAAAGCTTGCTCCTTCCGTGCCGGCGATTGGTTGAGCTTCAAATTTATCCAGATAGCGGAGCCACAACTTTGTTTGCATTTGATGATCGAGCAATCCGAACACAATTGCTGTTCCGTTCGGAGCCATGGCGAGTGGCGTATTCGGAGCAAGCTGAAAACCGCGCGGGATCGTTATTTCCAGCCTGCGCGTTGATGCTGAAACCGGAGTGCTCTTCTGCCGGACAACCCACGTGGCAAAAGAAGCAATCACAACCATCAGAAGCATCCATGGCAGAAACTTCAACCAGGTTCGTGCCACATGCGAACGGTGCACTGCGATCGTCTTTTGCGATACTGCTTCGGTGGAGCTCGTCAAATCGGAAAAATGATCGCGAATGCTTTGCAGTTCCCGCGCCAGATCGCGAGTAGAAGCGTAACGCTCGTTGGGATCTTTCGATAAACAACGATCGATGATCCACCTCAGCGGCGCAGGAGTTTGCGGGCTCAGCTTTTGAAGAGGCTCCGGGTCATCCTGGATGATTGCGGACAAACTCTGTACAGCTGTATCGCGGGCAAATGCGCGTTTGCCGGAAAGCATTTCATAGAGAATTGACCCGAAGGAAAATTGGTCCGAGCGAAAATCAACAACTTTCCCGGATGCCTGTTCCGGAGACATATACCCCACCGTGCCGAGGATTGTACCTGCTCCTGTATGTGCCATTGTCGAAAGCAAAGAACCTTGTTCGACCGGAGCGCTAAAGGATTTTGCCAGGCCAAAATCGAGAATCTTGGTAAAACCATCTTTTGAGATCATCACGTTTTCGGGTTTTAAATCGCGATGTACAATCCCCGCTTCATGCGCTTTCGAAAGGCCATCTGCGATTTGAACTGCGATGTGGATCGCTTTTTTGACCGGCAATGTTCCGGCCAGCATGAGTTCCCGCAAACTCTTCCCATCAATCAGTTCCATAGCGATGTATGACGCGCCGTTATGAGCGCCCACATCGTAGACGGTGATGATGTTTGGATGATTCAGTGCCGATGCAGAGCGAGCTTCCTGTTCAAATCGTTCCAAGCGGTTTTGACTGGAAGAAAACTCGGCCGGCAAAATTTTGATCGCAACGTCGCGACCAAGCCGCGAATCTGTCGCTCGATACACTTCGCCCATTCCGCCCGCTCCCAGTGGAGCGACAATCTGATAAGGGCCAAGTTTTATCCCCGTCGCCAGTGGCATGTTTTTATACTCTATCACACGAAGATTGATCGTAGTCCGCGCCTGGAGTTCAGCGTGTTGTGTGAATAGTTTCTGTAATTGAAAACCACAAGCGGATCGCATACATTAAATTGGTTCATATCGTCATCCTTCCTGCTTAGTTGTTGACCATCTTTTTGACGACATATTGGCTTTTTTTTGGTTAGATTGATTGCATATGGATCAAGACAGTTTTGAAAGAGTAATCGTTGTATTGAACGAGCTTGAGCTACGGGGATATGTCAGGCTGTATGCCATCGCCGGAGCTGTGGCAGTTATCTTTTACACTGAACCATTCTTCACCGAGGACGTTGATATCCTCGTAACTGTACCGGAAGAACGTGACAAGTCTCTTACCCCGCTTCAAGACATTTACTCACACCTGATAAACAAGGGATATAACGCTGAAGACGTTTATATACGTATGGAGGGAAACTTAGTGCAATTCCTTGTGGCGTCTGACCCTTTGTTTCGGGAAGCACTAGAACAATCAATTGAGATTCCTTATGGTTCGACAAAAACCAGAGTTTTGACACCTGAGTATCTTCTAGCCATGATGGCAAATGCCGGACGTCCAAAGGATTTTCTTAAAATGAACTACCTTCTCGAACAGAAACTTGACATCGACAGAAACCTTCTGAATGATATACTTAGAAACCACAATCTGACCGAGAAGTGGGCAAGGTTTGAAAAGAGCAGACAATGAATAAGCCTTTGAAACAGACTCTGATTCAAAAAGAGCAGTACAGAAAGGAATTGGCAAGACTGCCTTTTGAACAGAAAATAGAGATCTTGGGTAAATTGCAAAGGACTTATTACGAGACCAAACGTAAAGTTGATCCCCGCACCGTGCAAAACGCCTTGAGCAGTCGAAAAGTCAGTTCATAGTACCCATCAATTTGGTTGCCATCTTCATTAAGATCGAGAAGCTGAAACGCTTGAACCAGCTCGTTGAAGCGGCAAAGGAATGCATTGATTCTCATGCATGGCGTCGGAGACTATGCGAGTATAAAATGGTCCCATGTTTCACTCAACCAGATTAGGACGCGCGAACCGGTCTGTACATTCTAAATGAACTTGTGGTTTACAGACGTGAAAGAGGCTCGTATTTGATTCGGTAGCCAACCGGAGAAGTTGGATCGGGAATGGTTCGCACGTTTGTCAGCTTACGAAGATGAGCAAGCAATTGATCGTAGGGAAGAGTATCCGGCGGTTTTCCCTGCGGCATTCGCCATAGTCGAACGGTGCCGTCCGTGGAGGCGATCCACTCCCCATCCGGATGAACGGCGATATCGCGGATGCTTCTTTCGTGACCCAACAGCACGTGTGGGCTCTCGCCTGTAACCGGTCCCACCCGAACAATGCCATCTACATCGCCGCTTACGAGTCTTGTCGCGCCGGGATCAAAAGCGATGGAGAAAGCCCTGTTTCCGTGGGCGTGAATCGGTGTGGTCTTGCCTTTGCTGAAATCATGAAGAAGGATCTCCGACGTTGCGTTTCCAAAATCATAGATGCTTTTCGCTGAGGTGAAGATGGCCGCCAGATATTGCCCGTTCCTGGAAATCGCAACATCCAGCACCCAGTTGGATTTGCCCCGGATCAAAATTTCAGCAGTGTCATTTTTCAAATTCCACCGATAGACAGCTCCATCGCATCCGGAAAAAAGAGTACCGTCCGGCGAATACTTTAACGAAGCGCAAAACTTTCCTTTACTCTGTTCCAGTATTCTGGATTTCCCGGCTGGCACTTCCCAGATCTCAATACCGGCATCGCCGATAGCTGCCACAGTGTTTCCATCCGGAGAAAATGCAACGTTATGCTGATCGACAGGAATGTAACCGGAAGAAATCCCTGTGAAAGGAATGTCTATTCCATCCGAAAGGGAGATCAAGTGAGCTCCAAGATCGGTTGCAGCAAACACATATTTTCCCAGAGGATCTACATCGATCGCTGCCCAGGTCCGGTTCTCATCAATCGATAACGTTTTTGCTGAAGTGTTGTTTTTGTCTGGCATGCTCCAGATGGCGACGCCA
>JBKKAT010000702.1:0-6043 GCA_046714535.1 Acidobacteriota bacterium
CTTTAGCTCATGTAAGAAGGGAGATGGGGAGATATTGGGGATAAGGGGATATTTTTAGTTTTATCTCCATATCCCAAATATCTCCCTATCCCCCTTCTTACACTCGCTTTTAGTAGTACAATGTCGCGGATGAAACTCACGAAGGCGGCGCTGCTCTTGTTGTCCGGTTTTGGCCTTTTCTCTGTGGCAAATTTTTCTGCAGAAGTTGCGGCACATCGTGAAAAAAAGAAATTGTTTCAAGATGGTCGATTCTGGAAGATAGCTCACCGCGGTTATTCGGGTCGTTATCCGGAAAATACAATGGCCGCTTTTGAAGCGGCAGCAAAGTTTCCTATCGATGCTCTTGAATTAGATGTTCATTCGACCCGCGATGGCCGGATTATTGTCATTCATGATGCCGATCTCGATCGGACCACAGACCGGAAAGGACGCGTGTTTGATCAAAACTGGGGCGCTTTAAGGCAGGCAGATGCTGGTTTTATGTTCGATCCCGATCAAAACGGCTCCTTTCCATTTCGTGGAAAGGGAATCACGATTCCCTTGCTGGAAGATGTTTTCAAAGCGTTTCCCAAAATGAAATTTGTTATTGAAATTAAACAGACGTTACCCGCGATTGAAGAGCCGGTTTATCGTTTGATTAAGAAATACAAAATGGAAGACAAAGTGATCGTTGCTTCTGAACATTCTGAGCCGCTGATAAGGTTCCGTAGTCTTGCTCCCTCCATTGCCACAAATTTTTCGGGAAAGGAAGCGCTCGGTTTTTATCATTCTTTTCGCGTGCGATTGGGGAATTTTTACAAAAGTCCCGGAGATGCGCTCCAAATACCGCCCCGTTTTCGCGGTGATCAGGTGGTGACGCGTGCTCTTTGTCAGGCAGCAAAAAAGAAAGGGATTGTGATTCATGTATGGACGGTAAATGATCCGGAAGAGATGAAGCAATTGATCGATTTTGGCGTGGACGGCATCATCACCGATTTTCCGGATCGCCTGTTAAGCGTAACCGAAAAGCGGGAATCCGGGTTATGAACATCGTAAATCCTGAAATGGAAGAGTATCTTCACAGGATCCTGCCCTCTCCTCATACTGTGCTGAAGGAAATGGAGAGTCTGGCTGAAAAGCTCGATTTTCCCATTGTGGGCCCCCTCGTTGGCCGAAACTTATTTTTGTTAGCGCGGCTGATGAATGCGAAACGAATTATGGAGCTTGGTTCGGGCTTCGGCTATTCCGCATTTTGGTTTGCTTCAGCTACTCATCCGGACGCAACGATATTTTGCACGGAGAACTCAGAGCAGAACATCAAACGGGCTCAGGATTTTCTTGGACGCGCTGGACTGTGGAACAAAATTACGTACTTTCGCGGGGATGCATTGGAAACTCTTGAGCGCCAAACAGAGGAATTCGATATCATTTTTATGGATATCGACAAACATCAGTATCCTTCCGGTTTTATGAAGGGCTTTCCACGACTCCGAAAGGGCGGGTTGTTTATCACAGACAATGTTCTCTGGTCCGGTAAAGTGATTGACGCGCAACCCGATGCCTGGACCCGTGCCATCATTGAATACAACGAATTGATCACCCACACACCGGATGCCTTTTCTACAATCCTACCCGTTCGAGACGGTGTTGCCGTCACACTCAAAATTTAACACAGAGACACAGAGTCACAGAGAAAAAATATTTTTATTTTGTTAGCTCTGTGTCTCTGTGCCTCTGTGTTTAAAGAGCTAAATCAGATGGTTGAGGAGGGGCAGAGGTCATTGAGAATGCAGTTCGGACAATCAGGTTTTGGAGCTTTGCAAACATACCGGCCGTGAAGAATCAGGCGATGACTGAACGCAATCCATTCTTTTTTGGGCACAAGCTTCATCAAGTCCTTTTCAATCTTTTCCGGCTGGGTTTCCTTTGTTAAGCCCAATCTTTGACTGACGCGGCTTACATGTGTGTCTACCACAATTCCGGAGGTGATGTCGTATGCATTTCCCAAAACCACGTTCGCGGTCTTGCGAGCAACGCCGGGCAGAGTTAACAATTGATCCATATTTGCTGGAACTTTGCCGGCAAATTCTTCCAACAATTTCTTACTGGCGCCACGAATGCTTCTTGTTTTATTGCGGAAAAAGCCCGTGGACCGAATATCATTCTGCAGTTCTTCTTCCTGCACGTTTAAATAGTCCTGCGGACCAGGATATTTGCGGAACAAATCTTTTGTAACTTGATTGACTCTTGCATCGGTGCATTGCGCGGAAAGGATCGTCGCGATTAATAGCTCAAAAGGAGTGGTGTAATCCAGCGAGCAATGAGCGTCCGGATACGCTTTTTTCAGGAGTTTCAGGATTTCGCCGATTCTTTTTTCCGGAGGTGTTTTTACTTTCCTCACGAAGTCTCCTCAGCATTTGAAAGAGTTTCTACGGGAAAACCTGCGTTTACCCAGGCATCAAATCCGCCCAACAACGGTCTGACTCTCCTGTAACCGCGATCAAACAATAACTTCGCCACCCGGGCGCTTGTAAATTCGCTCGGTCAGGTGCAGTACATTACGATCCATCGCTCTTTTTCCAGCGTTGGAAGATGTTGATCAATCTCTTCTGGCGGTATACGTACCGCGCCAGGAATGAACCCCGATTTCGGATCGGCCCCCGGATTCCTCCGGAGATCAACGATATTGAACTCTTCCCCGGCGGTCATTCTCTGATGCAGCTCTTCCGGCGTGATTCGCTCTTTGTAAAGCATTCGCTGCAAGAGTTTGAGCTTTATGTATTTTATAAGGACGTAAAAAATAAGTCCGGCGATCAACAGCCAGAAAAATGTTTTGCCGAGCCGCTCAAAAACATCCGTGACCTGAAAAACTCTTTTTTCAAAAAGGTACCCGGGAATGAGAAACGCCAGAACGTAAATGATTGCGCCGGCGAAGTCGCGAAAGAAAAAGGCAGGGAATCGTGATCCGGCGAGTCCGGCCATGGGCGGTGCAATGGTGTTTAATCCAGGAACAAATTTCGCAAAGAGCAGCGAATTCATTCCATATTTCAGAAAACTATCCTCCGTTTTTCTTACGCAGGTTTCGGGACTCAACGACATATGGCAGAGCATTTTCAGAACACTTCGCCCTTTTTTCTTGCCGAGATAGTACCAGACTGTATCGCCAATCAAAGCTGCAAGAACAGCACTGGCCAGGACCAAACCGAAAGACAAGTTGCCGGCTGCTGCCACTGCTCCGGCCAAAAGGAGGACAGGCGCCAGGGGAATTGGCAATCCCAACTGTTCTAACAATGCCACAACAAAAACCAGGCTGTAACCGTACTTATTCAACAATTCCATAGAAGTTAAAAGTTAAAAGTTAAGAGTTAAGAGTTAAAGGTTGAAAAGCGCACCACGCCAAACTTTTAACTTTTAACGTTTAACCTTTAACTTTTTTAACCTTTTTTGATGGGTTTCCGCCCGGCGAAGCCTTCTGTCCAGCTGTGAAAAAAATCAATCGATTTTTCCCCGTACTTCCAGCATAACAGCACCTCTTCGCCATCGATCAGTGCGGGGAAATCGACCAATCCCGTATCCAGATCTTTCAGATGACCGCCAAGATCTTCAATCTGGGTCATGCCTTCCTGGATGATTTCTACGATGAATTCCAATTCGGTCCGCTTGTTCATCAAGTCTGAGGCAACTACATTTTCACCAGATTGAATGCGCTCCTGTATTGCCTCCAGCTCCTTGCCGAGCACCAATGCTGACTTGCGGTGCTCCAGCATATTGGAGACGATCTGTTCCAAATTCGGAATTAAGGCTTCCGCTTCCTCAGCTGTGAATAGACGCTCAGTCATTGTTTTTAGTCTTTAATTTTTTATTTTTCATTTTATTTTTTATCCACGTATTAAATTTCTTAACACAAAAAGCAAGTTGGCGGGCCGCTCCGCCATTCTGCGCATTAAATAGGAATACCACTCTTCTCCATAAGGTACATAAATCCTGACCGGGTAGCCCTCTTTCAATAGATTTTCCTGAAGATCCCGCCTTACTCCGTAAAGCATTTGAAATTCAAAATGATTCTTCGCGATGTTTTCCTCGTGCGCGAATCTTTTTGTTGCGTCGATCATAGCGGGGTCATGCGTGGCAATTCCGTGATAGACCGCGCTTTTCAGCAATATCTTCATCAGCTTCACAAAATTTGCATCCGTGCCGCTCTTTTTTTTGAACGAAATCTCCGGAGGCTCTTTGTAGGCCCCCTTGCAAAGCCGGATGCGCGATTTCAACTCTAAAGCATCCTGAATATCTTTTTCGGACCTGAATAAATACGCCTGAAACACGATTCCAACATTTTCATATTCACGGCGCAGAGAAGTAAAAACCCGTATAGTCGCGTCCGTATAAGGTGAGCCTTCCATATCGATTCGGACAAAATTATTAAACTCCCCTGCAAGTTTTACAATTTGTTCCACATTCGATCTGCACAATTCTTCATCGATCCCAAGACCAAACTGGGTCAACTTCAGTGATACATTGGAATTCAAATTATGCAAATGGATCTGGCTCAAAGCTGCCAGATATTCCTGCGTAGCGTGAGCAGCCTCCTCCGCTTTCGTCACCATCTCGCCTAAATAGTCGAGTGTCGCGCTGAATCCTTTTTCGTTCAGCACCTTCACGGCATCCACGGCTTCCTTGATTCTTTCGCCGGCCACAAACCGATGTGCTACGCGCTTCGATACTTCCATGTTGGACGCCATCTGCTGCAGCCGTGGCTGTTCACTCATGTAAAGGATCAGGCTCTTAATCATGCGTGCTTATTCTAGAATGCAGCGACGAGGAGGTCAATGAAAGGTAAAACAAAGTACGACACCTGAAAATCCGGGCCCGACGGAAAAAAGAGGTAAAACCTGCTCCAAAATATGATTTCAAGGTAAAATGTTAAAGAGATTTTTCGAAAAGCAGTGTGGGCAATAGTGATTCCTGGGCGATCTTAAAGCCAGTCGACGATTTGCCCAGTAGCAAAAAACCGGGGGCCTGTTCCAGTTTTCATCAGATAAATCAATGAGTTTGTATTCCGGCCAGCAGTTTGGCAGCTACGAGATCATTCAGATTCTCGGGAGCGGCGGGATGGGTGAGGTCTATCTGGCGAGGGACTCGCGTCTGAACCGCCAGGTAGCAATCAAGATTCTTTCAACAAACCTGACCGGAAACCCGGAACTTCTCGCGCGTTTCCGAAAAGAGGCCGGGCTTGCCGCTACCCTGAACCATCCGAATATTTGCACCATTTACGAAACAGGAGATGTAAATGGCCGGGTCTACATTTGCATGGAATATGTGGAAGGAAAAACGCTCCGGGATCAAATTGCCGGAGAACCGATTCCGCTTCCGGAAGTTCTGGATATTGCCATTCAAATTGCGGATGCCCTGGAAGAAGCGCGAACCAAGAATATCATTCACCGGGACATCAAGAGTTTAAACATTCTGCTGACTTCGCGCGGCCGTGTGAAGGTTTTGGATTTCGGACTTGCCAAACAATTGCGACCTTCCGGGATAAGCGACTTGAGCGGGGAGACAACGCAAGCGTCTCTCAGTCAATCGGGGGACGTGCGTGGAACGCCTGCCTACATGTCTCCCGAACAAGCCCTGGGAAGAAAAGTGGATCACCGTAGCGATATCTTTTCATTCGGAGTTGTTTTGTACGAAATGCTGACCGGACGCTTGCCATTCACTGGCAGTTCCACAACGGAAGTGGTAGACGCCATTTTGCACAAGACTCCCGCACCGGTGACGCGTTACAACGATGGAGTTTCGCCGGAGCTGATACTCGTGCTCCGGAAGATGCTGGAAAAGGATCCTGATATGCGTTACCAATCCGTTCACGAAGTTTGGGTGGATCTGCGACGTATAAAAGGAGATTCTGTCGCGCAGAACACCAGTCAGGGGCAAAGAATACAGCGATCCTGGATTCCCGGTCGTTCTACAATATTAGCAGCTGTTTTGGTCCTTGTGGCTCTGGTGGCGGGATGGATCTATACGTCCCGAAAAAGCGCGACCCGTACCCCGGACGTTTCGCAGAACCAAC
>JBKKAT010000703.1:0-7323 GCA_046714535.1 Acidobacteriota bacterium
ACGATCAACAAAAAAAAATCTCATGATCTTAGGGGAGCGCGGGGGGCACATCTTGCCCGCATAGGGGATCGCGGACGTCTCGTTCGCCCTGCAGGCCAGAGGCCTGCGGTCCCCTATGCAGGCTGGAAGCCTGCGCTCCCCTTACCATTTCTTACCACCGGATAGTGCTGTTACTGGAATAAAACTGCCGTGGGAAAAACGCTCATCCCGTTCGCGGTACAAAACATTGTAGGAACATGTAGGAGTGTTGGTTCCATCCGCCGCCGGGACGCCGACGCAACACTGACGGACGCGATCCACATCAAAATTTTCTTCATCCATGTGAGAGTGGATGTAGATGGTTTTCGCGGAACGCTCGGAAATCTTTTGTTGCGCTGCATAGCTGATCCTGTTGCTGGGGAAGAGTCTTTGAATAAGATTTTTGAGCACCGGAAGAACCTGTTCCGAACAATCAGAATCCGAGGACCACAAATCGTTGATCACATCCTGCAGCACCGTTTCCATTTTCTCTCCCGGTTCCATATAGAGATTATCGGTGAGCAACTCGCGGATTTGATCGCGCGACATGAAACGTGCGAAGGGCAGATACCGACCACCATCCATCTGCAACAGGTAACAGGTTTGATAACAGAGCGGGTGAGCGCAAGGGGATGGAACAAAATCATCCATTCGGATCGCGCCGTTGGTGCTGCGTTCCATTTCCTCCAACACTTCACAAGTCGTCATTCGGGAAGCACCATCAAATTGAACTCCTCCCTGTCCGGTAAAGGTCATCGTGTGTATTTCGAGGCTTCTGATCGAATCGCGATGCAGAGCAAGGTCAATGAGTTTCCCGATTTCATGATCGTTGTATCCGAGTGCAATCACCGGAATCAAAGTGGTATCCACGTTATATTTTTCCAGTTGATCCAGGACTTTCATTTTTGCGTTGTGAATTCGCGCTCCGATCATTTTCTTATTGATTTCTTCGTCGAACGAATCGAAGGAGAGCACAATGCGCGCGCGCAGCTCTGCCAGCTCTTGCAATAGAACTTCGTTCTTCACAAAGGGCAATCCGTGCGTGCTGATCGTGACCCGGTGGATTCCTGCTTCGTGACAGAGCCGGATGATGCACGTTAGCCTGGGATGCATCGTTGGTTCTCCACCGGTTAGATTGATGATTTTCATGTCCGGGTCATTCTCGCGAATCACATCCAGAATCCGTGCAAATTCTTCCAGCGACATATGAAAGGCGCCTTCATTTTTATTGATCGTGTAGCAGATCGGGCAGTCGAGATTGCAGGCGCTCGTAATTGGAATCACGGGCAGATAAACTTTTTGCTGATGACTTGTGCAGGCGCCGCAGTCAAACGGACAGCCGCTTTGAACGTTCTTTCGCACCAGAACAGGCGGTTTTAGAATCGCAGGATAAGACATGACGCTGTGATACCAGGCCGCTTGCGAAGCGAGCAGGACATCGCGCGATCCGTGTTCGGAACAGCGTTTCTTCATCCAAATTTTGCCGCCAATTTCCCAGACTTCGGCCGGGATTCCCTGTTTGCAAACACCGCAAAGGCTGGTGGTCTCATGCAGTTTTTGTTTGAAAGGTTCCATATTCTTCCTGTTTGCGATTCGGAAATGCACGGTTTAATAAAAGGCTGAGCGTCCATAAAACTGCTGCAGCCAGGACAGCCGAAAACATCCAGTACTTCCAGTAGTTTTCAAAAATTCGATCGAACCCCGGATAGATATCAAAAGCCACATTCACATTCAGTTCCGGGGGCGTAATGAAACGACAAATCGTTTGAACCAGAAAGCCGTACAACCAGGCGTATATAAACATGTTCGGTTTTGCCCGCACCTTTGCCAGGGCGATGAGCGCAACAATCATGCCTCCCAGATGAGAAAGAAAAGTGCTGATCGGCGCATCTCCGGTTCGCGACATATCCCATAACCAGAGCGGGATTCCCGGAATAAACCATAACGCGGAGATTCGAATGAGCACCGGCAGGTTAAAGAACAGACCGACGGCCTGCAGCAGATTCGAAAAATTGCACAGCCACAAGAGGTTTTGCGGCGTTCCGGAGGCAAAATGATAATTCAGGTGCGCAAGGAAAATGGTCAAGGGCAAAAAGCCATGTAGGTTGTAAAGGTTACAAACCGCCATCGAGTATGATTACCTGTCCTGTTACGTAAGTGTTCCGGATCGCCATCCAAACCACAAATTCCGCAACTTCTTCCGCGCTGCCATATCTCCCCAGCGAACAATGCTTGAGATACGCATCCTTTACTTCGCGGCTCAGCTTCCGGGACGCTCCTCCTTCGAGGATTCCCAGTGCAATGATATTGACTCTAATATTGTAGTTACCAAGCTCTTTTGACATTGCTTCCATCATTCCTTTTGCTGCCGCAGTGCTGGAAGCGAAATGAACAGGGGATGGAACCGGTTTGATTCCGTCAATCGATCGAACCATCAGAATGTTCCCGCCCCCATTTGTTTGGAGCCACAAGGCCGCTTCCTGACAGGCAGCCAGAGTTCCGCGCGTGTTGATTGCCATCATCTCATCGAATGCAGCCTGGTCGATTTCCTGCAACTTATCGTAGTTGCCCGGTGCAGCGCACTTCCAGAATCGATCGTCGCCGGATGTGCCCGCGGCTTGAATGAGCGCGTCCAGACCCCCCAGAGCCTCAGCAGCATGACGAACCGTTTTGCGCACCATCTCAAAGTTTTCGAGGTCGCATTGCAAATAAACCGGCGACTCCAGGCCGTCAGCAAGTTTTCGGGCAGCATCTTCATTGCGGTGATACGTGAACGCGATCCTGCATCCTTCCCGTTGCAAAATTTTACAGGTGGCCGATCCGACAGTTCCTGAACCTCCCAGCACAAGCACTCGCATGGTCATGCCGCAATTCCCAGCTGTTGCTGCAAATCTTTTGTTTTGCTGACGCGCCAGATTTTTTGATCCAGATAATAATGGTGAAACAAAATTCCCCACCAGAGAACAAACGCAATGGGAACGAATGCCGGTTCGGAGAATTCGCCCGAAAGCGAAGGGTATTCCGTTGAAAACCAGGCAGCCGCAACATAGAAGCCGGCAAATGCGATCGCGGCGGCGGCGTAAACAGGAAAACTTTTATTGAAAGAGGTTGCGGGACCGAACGATGCATCCCGGTATTTTTGACGATTGTAATGCCACACGATCGCATGATATTGGATGTTGTGAAAGAGTGTCATCATGATCGCAATCAGCAGGAAACTCTGCACAATATTGCTTGCATTTGTGAGAAATGGTTCCCTCGGCGCAATCCAGAAAAAAATCGCAGCATAGAGGGAAACACACACGGAAGTGAATAGGGTTGCCGCTGAATGGCTGCTTTTCCAAAAATGATAAACAAGGAAGCAGACGGCAACTGCAACGCAAACAGTCATCGCAATGCCGTTCAGCCATGGCAATTCGGGGAGTCCGGAAACCTTTCTGTTGAGTGGATGACCAATCAAAAAATACAGGTACGCGGCCCAGAGTGCCACATACAGCGTCCACTTATTGATCCTATGCGTTCCAGGATCCGCGCCGGCTTTACGGTCGTACAGAGAAAGAAACCCGTAATGTTGCCGCACTAGATGGTAGTACGCCCAGCCCTGCGCCAGCACCAGAAAAATCTCGATAGGTCTCATGGAGCCGGATACGAAAAATAAAAGGATGGCACTGATGGGGAATAGAATCACCAATGGACTCCACAACAAAAGTTTGCCGTCTGTTTTCCAGAATTGCCGGTCAAGATAAGTCCGGCTGTAGGCAGCCCAAAGATGTGTTCCATCAAAAACAAGCAACCAAATCCAGAACAGAATCGGCAAAAGCGCTGCATTCCACATCACCAGAAAAGGTACGGCCAGACTGGCCAGAGCTCCGCCGAAAATGAAGGCGAGGTCGTATCGTTTGTTAACTATCCACATATTTTTTAGTGCTGAGTGCTGAGTGCCGAGTGCTGAGTATTCCGTGGCGGACTCAGCACTCAGCACTTTGCACTCATCACTTCTCACAGGCCGCCATCCATGATGATCGTGGCGCCATTCATGTAGCTGTTGCGATCAGACACAAGGAACGCTGCAAATTTCGCGACTTCTTCCAGCGTTCCTTTTCTGTGAAGAGCAACATGCTTCAGGTATTCCCGCAGGCGGTGTTCGGGCAAATTTTGTGCAACCCCTTCTTCCAGTAAACCCGGGGCCAGACAGTTCACGCGGATTTTGTAGCGAGCCACTTCTTTTGAAAGAGCTTCGGTAAAACCCTTCACCGCAGCCTTACTCGCGGAATAGTGAACCGGTGCCTCAATCAATCGGACGCCGGCCAGGGAGCTGATGTTCAAAATGGAACCGTTTTTTCTGCGGATCATCCCCTTCAATACCGCGCGGGCCGTAAGAAATTGTCCTTTTGCGTTTACATCCATAACCGAATCCCAATCCGGCTCTTCCATCAAAGCGATTGGCAAAGGTTGACTGATTCCTGCGTTGTTGATGAGGATGTCGAGTCCACCCCACTGCTGCTCAATCTCTTTTACCATTGCATTCAACCCATTGGAATCGAGAACGGAAACCTGAAAGGCGAGCGATTTGCGCCCCATTCCTTCAACAGATTCGACGGTTTTCGCAGCCCCTTCCTGATCGGAAGAATAGTTGAACGCCACGTCTGCTCCTTCAAAGGATAACTGCGTACAAAATGCGCGACCGAGACCCCGTGACCCTCCGGTAATCAAGGCGCGTTTGCCTTCCAGAAGCTTCATGAGTTGGCAACGATCCAGTTTAATTCATCAGTAAGAGCAAAAACGAACTGTTCACATTCTTCCGGACTTACAATCAGAGGTGGTTCGATGCGCAGTGTATTCCAGTGATGAGCGCAGATTTGCGTCAAAAACTTTCGCCGGTGCATTCGATGAACGAGTAGAGGTCCTGTGACCGGTAAATGATCCAGGCCTTCCAAACCCAGGCTCTTCCAGGAAAACCAGGGATGATCTATTTCGCGAAGCGTGATCCCACCCAGTAACCCTTGCAGATATATCTTTTCTACAAGTGGATGATTCTGCAAATTCTGATCAAGTAATGATTTGAGATGTTGGGAACGTTCCCGCACATTTTGCAAAAAATCGGAATCGCTAAGAATGCATACTACTTCCAATGCAACGGAACAACTGAGCGCATTTCCACCGAACGTTGAATTGTGAGCCTCACAGGAAAGAAAGTTCCCGTAAGCTTTGCGGAAGAGTCCTTCACGAAAAAGAGTTACTCCGATGGGGAGCAGTCCGCCGCCGAGTGCTTTTCCGAGAATCAGAATATCCGGTCTTACGTTTGCGTGTTCAAACGCGAATAGCTTTCCCGTACGCCCCATGCCCGTTTGAACTTCATCGACGATTAACAATGCGCCGGAATCATGGCAAAGCGCAGAAGCCTGTTGCAGGAAGTTTGGCTCACAGCTTCTTAAGCCCGATTCGACCTGGACCGGTTCCAGGATGAAAGCGCACGGTTCTACTTTTTTCAGAGCTTTAGCCAGTGCCTCTATATTATTAAAAGGAATGGATTCGTAGGGGAGAAGCGGTTCAAATTGGCGGCGGTAGTGCCCCTCACCCATCAAAGAAAGCGCGCCCAGCGTTGTGCCGTGGTAAGCGCCTTCACAGAAAAGTATTTTCTTTCGTCCGGTTGCTGCGATTGCGGTTTTGATTGCCGATTCAACCGCTTCGCTTCCGCTGTTGGAAAAGAAGCACGTTTCGAAATGTGATCCGGCCAGTTGGACCAACTTTTCAGCAAGCTTTCCCGAAAACGGATTCAAACTTTCCGGGTAGAGATTCGGTGGATTTTCTTTAAGATGATTGTCAATTTTTTCACGCAGTCCCGCAGGATTATGTCCAAGATTCATGCTTCCGAAACCGGCTATCCAGTCAGCGAATGCTTCCCCGTTCCCGGTGAATAAAGTGCAACCGGTGGCTCGAACAAAATGCTGGTCCCTTCCTGATAACTTCAGGAATTCGCCAAGCACCGGATTCACGTGCCGGGAATAGTCGTTAAAGTTAGACATCCTGGCGGCCTGACGTCCTGGCGGTTGAATTCAATTCAACCAATATTTCGCGAACATGATTCAGCACTTTATAAGCAGAGGCAAAATCGCTCGTGCGCGTGAGCGGATTCGGAATTACGTAACACCGGATTCCGGCGCGTGTCGCTGAAAGCAGTCCGCGCAAAGAATCTTCGATCGCGATGCAATCTTCAGCTGCGAATCCTGTCTTCTGAATGGCAACCAGATACGGCTCGGGATCAGGCTTGTATTTTGTGTAATCACCGGAGGCAACGATAAAGTCAAAATATTTCAGCAATCCTGTCGATCGATGGATGATGTCGAAATGTTCCCTCAAGGAGCTTGTTACGATCCCCATTTTGTATTTTCCGTGCAGCTCGGCCAGCACTTCCTGCACACCTTAGATCAAGAGTTTATCATTAAGCAGCAAATCACAATAAAGTTTGTTTCGCGTCTGACGAAGCTGTTCCACTTCGTGCGGCGCGAATCCCATCTGTTGTACGAGATGCCACGCACCCCGTGCTTCAATGAGGAAGAGTTCGATGAATTGCTTTTCGGTCAGCTCGAAACCGATGGAGGAAAGAACTTCGCGGGTTGCTCGAAAATACAGATGTTCCGTATCGACAAGCACGCCATCGTTGTCCCAGAGGATTGCTTTGATCATTTGGCTAAAAAGCCGGCTAAAGCCGGCGGCCCATAATTGTCATCCTTTTGCGGCGCCACGATAAAACATGTTGAAACCGCAAGCCGGCATGATGCGGCCATCAATTTGCGGATAGTGGTGACAGCATTTCATCAAACGTTCCAAATCGAAATCATGGCGGTCCATGTAGTGATGAATGAAAATTGTTTTTGCTTGCCGCTCCGCTAACCGGATCAATTCCTGTCGCGACACTTTTCTGTTTGGAAACATTTCCAGCAATGCGCGTCTCAACGCTTTGATAATTTTTTCGCTATCCGGAATTTCGCCGGAGGCGCTCCAGAGATCATTGATCGCTTCCTGTAACGCGCTTTCCGTTTGCTGATTTGGCTCCAGGGTCGCCGTCTGTTGAAACAGATCAAGGTGTTTTTTCAGATCCACAAATCTGGAAAAGGGAAGATACGAGCCGTCGTCCATTTTCAGCAAGTAAGTGAGCGACACGCACAAAGGATGAGAGCAGGGAAGGGGAATGAAATCTTCGCGCGCCACCATTCCATTTGTTTGTTCATCAATTGCGTTGATGACGCCGGGAATTGTCAGACGATTCATCGGATCGGTGGGAAAGACTCCGCCGCCATGCCC
>JBKKAT010000704.1:0-3117 GCA_046714535.1 Acidobacteriota bacterium
GCTTTCTAAGCGTGCTTCAGCATGATCCGCCTCCGTTGTCCAGAATCGAATCCGTCGGCATTCAAGAATCCCTTCCGCCGGCGGGCTACAGAGATTTTGCGATTCAAGAGAGTTCCAGCACCCGGCAAAAACTCGTCCTGATCTCCCCTGACGTTGCGACCTGTTTCGAGTGTTTGGACGAATTGATGGATCCGGCAAACCGTCGCTACAGATATCCTTTTATTAATTGCACGAATTGCGGTCCGCGTTTTACGATCGTGCAGGACATTCCGTATGACCGCAGCAAAACGACCATGCAGCCGTTTGCAATGTGCGCGCATTGCGAAGAGGAATACAACAATCCATCGGATCGCCGGTTTCACGCACAACCAAATGCGTGTCCTGATTGCGGTCCACAGATATCTCTAAACGAAGTGGCGCGGACGTCCCGTCCGCAGAGCCCGGCCGTTTCCGGCGATGCCGCTCTTCGTCATGTGGTGAGGGAGTTGCGCGATGGAAAGATTGTTGCCCTCAAAGGAATAGGCGGATTTCACCTTGCATGTGACGCCCTTAATGAAAGCACAGTATCAACGCTGAGAAATCGAAAATATCGGGAAGACAAACCTTTCGCGTTGATGGCCCGCAGCGTGGATGAAATCCGGGAATATTGCGCCCTGAATGCCGCCGAAGAAAAACTAATGACTTCCCATCAGCGCCCGATTGTCTTGCTTCGCAAAAAACCGGACTGTGAAATTCCAGAAGCGGTGGCCCCGAAACTAAAACACCTTGGGTTCATGCTCCCCTACTCTCCCCTGCATCATTTAATTCTGCAGGGCTGTCCGGGTCCTCTCGTAATGACAAGCGGAAACATATCAGATGAGCCGATCCAGTATGAAGATCAGAAAGCTTTCGATCAGCTATCCCCGATCGCTGATTGTTTTCTCACTCACGATCGAGAAATTCACATCCGTTGTGATGATAGTGTTACGCGAGTCGTTGATGGCAACCCTTCCATAATTCGGCGTTCGCGGGGTTACGCGCCTGATCCTATTCCGTTTGAGCATAATTTTTCCGGATCGATTCTAGCCTGTGGCGCAGAGCTGAAAAGCACTTTTTGTTTGACCACTCGCAACTATGCGTTCGTCAGCCACCATATTGGAGACCTCGAAAATCTGGAAACGTTGCAATCCTTTCAGGAAGGGATCGAACATTACAAAAAACTTTTTTACATCGAACCGGAAGTCATTGCTTACGATCTGCATCCCGAATATCTATCAACAAAATATGCGAAGGATCAGGATCACATTCCAAAAAAGATTGGCGTGCAACATCATCACGCGCACATCGCCAGTTGCATGGCTGACAATGGTCTTACCGGCGATGTCATCGGCGTAGCAATGGATGGGCTCGGCTATGGCCTGGATGGCAAACTCTGGGGATGCGAATTCTTAATCGCAAACATGGAAGAGTTTTCACGCGTTGCACATCTTGCGTACGTGCCGATGCGCGGAGGCTCGAAGGCCGTTCGCGAACCGTGGCGAATGGCAGCAACATACTTGCATCATGCTTATGGCACGGACTTTTTGAACCTTCCTCTTGATTTTAATGAACGTCTGGACCGGCAAGCGTGGAGAGTGCTGGAAAAATTGTCCGGACCGATGACTTCAAGCATGGGTAGATGTTTCGATGCCGTCTCCAGTCTGCTTGGAATTCGTGACCGGATCCAGTACGAGGGAGAAGCGGCCATAGAGTTGGAGGCAATCGCGGCGGAAGACTGCGACGAGAGCTACGAGTTTGAGCAATCAAACGAAGGAAGTACAATTGAAGCATCTCCTGTACTGACCGGAATCGTAGAAGACCTCATGGCGAATGTTTCGCTTTCCCTCATTTCTGCAAAGTTTCATAATGCAGTTGCGAACCTGATAGTCAGTTTGGCAATGCAAATTCGAAAGGATACAGCTTTAAATCGGGTAACCTTGAGTGGGGGCGTGTTTCAAAACAGAATTCTGTTAGAACGGACTACGCGAAAACTAGAACAACAAGCGTTTCAGGTTTATGTTCACCACCGCATACCGGCAAACGACGGTGGTATCTCCCTCGGACAGGCGGTGATCGCCGATGCACGAATCAAGGCCGGAAAGGTTTAGGAGGAAATATGTGTCTTGCGATTCCAGGAAAAGTTGTGACGATTCGAGAAGCTGAAGGAATTCTATTAGGGAAAATAGATTTCGGAGGAATTGTAAAAGAAGTATGCCTCCAATACACTCCGGATGTGAAGTTGGGAGAATACGTCATTGTTCATGTTGGTTTTTCTCTGAGCAAAATGGATGAAGAAGAAGCCGCGAGGACGTACCAGTTGCTGGAGGAGCTAAACCAGCTGGGAGAGCTCGACGTTCCGGACGTGGACACTGACAATATGAGGAAAGAAACATGAAATATCTGGATGAGTATCGCGACGAAGGAATTGCCCAAAATATCGTTGCTGAGCTTCGACGTATCGTAACGCGCCCCTGGGTAATCATGGAGGTGTGCGGCGGACAGACCCATACGATCGTGAAATACGGTCTCGACTATCTGTTGCCGCAAGAGATTGAACTGGTGCATGGTCCTGGATGCCCTGTTTGCGTTACATCGCTTGAAATGATCGATAAGGCACTGGCCATTGCTCAGCAGCCGAATGTAATCTTTTGTTCCTTTGGGGATATGTTGCGAGTTCCCGGATCGCAAGTGGATTTACTGATCTGCAAATCTCGTGGCGCTGATATTCGCATTGTATATTCACCGATGGATTGCTTAAAGATTGCGAAAGCGAATCCGGACAAGAAAGTCGTCTTCTTCGCGATAGGCTTTGAAACGACCGCTCCTGCAAATGCGATGTCCGTCTGGTTCGCGAAACAATCCGGCATCAAAAATTATTCGATTCTCGTTTCGCACGTACTGGTGCCACCTTCGATGACAGCAATTCTTCAGTCTCCTTTGAACCGGGTGCAGGCCTTTCTGGGTCCGGGGCACGTGTGCGCGGTGATGGGTTACAAAGAATACGAACCGGTTGCTGCGCGTTACAAAGTGCCCATCGTGATCACTGGATTTGAGCCTGTCGACCTTCTGGAAGGGGTCCTTCTGTGTGTTCGTCAGCTC
>JBKKAT010000705.1:0-7272 GCA_046714535.1 Acidobacteriota bacterium
TATGAATCCCATCAGCGCTTCGAAATCGAAAGGCATGCGTCGTATACTCCGCTTCTGGAACATACCCGGTTAAGTCGGAGCTGAAGTTCTTTTTCCGCCTGGGACGCAGGAAAGTGTAATTGAAGTAAGCAGAGGCTGCGAAAATTGCAAGAAGAAAACCACCCGTAAGCCCCCCCAGAAACCAGGGCGCCGCCTTTTTCAGACGTGCTGACTCAGCCTTCATGTTGTTACCGTAATACTAGTGACAATTGCCTCGCTTATCAAGAAGAAGCCATTGAGCGTATCATGCTTCTGCTATGGGAATGCTTTCCGAAAATAACAGTTCTTATCCGAGCGCTCTCCTGTTGTCGCTTCAGCATTTCGATCGAGCTATCAAGCGACACCACCATTCCGGAAGAACCAACGGCGCGCCATGCGGCGGAAGCCACAGTTCCACTGCCCGAGCCAATATCCAGAATTCTTTCCCCGGTTGCAATCTTCAACCACTGCACCAAATCCACCGCCGGACGCTCGAACTGATGCCTGGCTGAGCTTTCGCGTAAAATTCAGCCATCTGCGAATCAAGGTAGGGAGATTTCATTCTGAGATCATCCTCTTTTCGTAAGTTGGGCGTAAGCCTTTAGTTGATCAAGAAAGCGTTGTGTGCCGGGGCTAAGATGCTTACCGCGAAGCGAAATAATATGAAATTGCCGGACTAAGTCTGCGTCATTGACGCGTAAAGCATGAAGATCCTTGTGTTTCCGTTCCGATTGTATGCAAAGAGGCGAGACGATTGAGATTCCGAGTCCCGCAGATACTGCTTGCTTGATCGCTTCCGTGCTGCCTAGTTCCAAAGCGATATTTAGCTTGATTCCTTTCTTTTTCAATACGTCTTCATATGTTTGCCGCGTATTCGAGCCTTGCTCGCGGGTAATGAAGGGATAACTTCCCAGCTCCTTCGTTCGGATTGATTTTTTCTTGCTCAAAAAATGTTGCGCAGGTGCAATCACAACGAGCTCATCTTTTACAAACGGCACAGCTTCCAGATCAGAAATCGTTGTCTTTTTTCCGATCACCCCGAGACCCAAGGTGTTCTCCATCACCCACTGTTCGACCTGAGCCGTATTGCCGATGAGCAAATCCATTTCAATTCCAGGAAATTCCCTCTTGAACTGGCCCAGTATTTTAGGAAGCAGATACACTCCTGGTGTGGTGCTTCCTCCGATTTTTAGAAAACCGCGACTCAGGCTCTTCCATTCCACCATCCCTTCCTTCATTTCCTGCACGGAGCCGAGCACAGCTCGAATTTTTTGAACAAGGAGTTTGCCTGCCTCCGTAAGCTGCACACCGCGACCGATGCGATCCAAGAGCGGAACTTCAAAATATTCCTCAAGATTCCGAACGTGCAGCGACAATACAGGCTGGCTGATATTCCTCAAACGTGCCGCAGCGGAAATGGAACCGGTCTCGGCCACGGCTAAAAACAAAGAAAGCTTATGGAGATCCATATTTAAAAACTATGAATTATATCCAATCTATCGATTAATATTATATCACTTACGACACTACGAGAACACAAGAAAGGTTTTCAAGCGACAGGCCTTACCCGGAATATAATAAAAGGAAGGTTTCTCTTGCGGTGATTGAGAAATGAGGCTTGCATCGGGCACGCAGATTGGCCCTTACGAGATCCAATCTCTACTGGGCTCCGGAGGTATGGGAGAAGTATATCGTGCGCGCGATACACGACTGAACCGGTCTGTTGCGATTAAGATCCTTCCCGAAGAGTTGTGTTCTGATTTACAAAGATTGAGCCGTTTCGAACAGGAAGCGCGATCGGCTTCTGCGTTGAACCACCAGAACATCATCACGATCTACGATATTGGCAAACATAATTCGAGCCCTTTCATTGCCATGGAGCTCGTGGAAGGCAAAACGTTACGGCAGATTCTTGCTTCCGGACCGGTTCCTGTTAAAAATTTACTCAACATTGCGACACAACTTTTCGAGGGACTTGCCTGTGCCCATGAAGCCGGAATTATTCACCGCGACCTGAAGCCCGAGAACATCATTGTAAACAAAGAGGGGGTTGCAAAAATCTTAGATTTCGGACTCGCAAAACTCAGTCCAGTTGGAATGACTGAGAATGGGAGCCAGGTTCCCACGGCAGGTCACCAAACTTCATCCGGAATTCTTCTTGGAACGGTTGGCTATATGTCTCCGGAACAGGCGAGCGGCCGTGTCGCCGATTTCAGATCGGATCAGTTCTCTCTCGGGATCATCCTGTATGAAATGGCCGCCGGAAAGTCCCCTTTCAGGCGAAACACGGCCGCTGAAACTTTGACCGCTATTATTCGTGAAGAACCTGAATCGATTGAATCCTTGAACGCCGCAGTTCCAGCGCCCTTTGCCTGGTTGCTCCGCAGATGTCTTTCGAAAGACCCGGCGGAGCGATATACGTCCACTCGAGATCTGGCGCGTGACCTGCGCGATCTCAAAGAGCATTGGCCGGCTTCTGCCACACGCGCTTCACAAACAGCGCGACCTTCCATCGGCGTCAAAACAACCAGGACTAGATCCATCCAGTTTGCTGCGATTGCCGTCTTGTTGCTCGGTCTTCTGATCATCGCTTTCTGGCAATCACGGATACGCCCGACAGCCACTCCAACAGATTCGCCGCCGGTTCCTTCCATAGTTGTTCTGCCCTTCACTCCGTTTGGAAACCAGTCACAGGAGGAATACTTTTCTGATGGAATGACTGAAGCTTTGATCACCGAGCTCGCTAAAATCCCGGGAATGCAGGTGATTGCGCGTAACAGTGCATTTCAATACAAAGGGAGAAATGTAAACATCCAACAAGTTGGAAAAGACCTGTCGGTCAATTATGTGTTGGAAGGAAGTCTTCAGCGTTCCGGTGATCGCATACGAGTCCACGCTCAGCTCATCAATGTTCGAACAGGTTTTCATTTGTGGGCTGAGCGTTACGATCGTGATTCGGTGGATCTTTTCGGCGTTCAGGATGATATCTCCAGAAAGATTGCTGCCGCGCTGAAATTGACTCTTTCGAAAACTCCAACAACACAGAAATTGCGTCCCACCGAAAACTTAGAGGCATATGATCTTTATTTACGGGGAAAATATTTACTGAATAACATCAGCGAAGAGGACCTGAACCAGGCAATCCCTCATCTGGAAAAAGCGATAACCCTCGATCCTCAATTTGCATTAGCACACGCAGCCTTGGGAAAGGTTTACAGGCAAAAGTATTTCTTTGTTGAACCCAAACAAGAATGGGAAGAAAAAGCGTTTGTTGAAATCGAAAAGGCAATCGCCTTTGATCCAAATCTTGCCGAAGCCTATGCAGCGCGAGGGCGTTTAATTTGGACTCGACAGAACAATTATCCTCATGAGAAGTCGGCGGAAGACTATAAGAAAGCAATCGCACTGGATCCAAATCTGGCGGAGGCCTATACGTACTTAGGAGGAATCTATCACCATGTCGGACTCATTGAAGAAGCAATGCAAGAAGTCACGGCAGCGCTCAGGCTCGATCCTTCAAATTCCCTTGCGCGAAGTAACCGGATGATGATCCTTCTGTTTAGTCAACAGTACAAAGAGGCTTTTTCGGCTTCTGAACAGAGTCCGGGAGACGAAATCTGGGGAGCGTTAAGCCTTCTGTATATCGGGAATATCCAGAAGTCAGAAGAGATGATGAAACAACTCCTTCAACAAGAACCCGAACGCGGGCCTCTTATGAGAGTCTGGGACGCATCTTTTATTCACAGCAGCTATGCAATCCTTCTTGCGAAAACCGGGAATGTTTTTCCAGAAGCCGAAAAGCAAATTCGCATGGCAATTGAAAAGGACCGCGGGTTAGGGCATTTTCACCACTCAGAGTACAACATCGCTTCAGCTTATGCCCTGATGGGGAAAACTGCACTGGCCCTGGAGTGGTTACAAAAGACTGTGGATCATGGATTTTCCTGTTATCCTTTTTTTGAAAAGGATCCGCACCTGAAGAATCTGCATGGCAATCCTGAGTTCGGCACATTTTTAGAAAAAACAAAACAGCAAAGAAATTACTATCGCGCGAAATTTCTCGAACGTTGATCTGAGATTCTCCTTCTCATCGCGCTATCTATATACATTTACTATAGATTCTATCAGAATTATATATTTGAAATATAGCTAATCCCCTGCTATTTTATCTTCATGATCTTCAGACAATTTCTTCGTGACGCCGGTGGTTGTGCCGCTTACGTTTTTGGCTGAGCGGGCCAGGGACTGTCTACGGTCGTAGACCCGCACCTGGACGATATCGAACGCTACATTGAATTCTCGTTCTCCAAGGGAATGAGAATTACGCACGTGATTGAAACACATATTCAGGCCGATCATCCATCGGGTGGCCGGGAGCTGGCAAAAAAAACAGGGGCTACGCATTGCCTGCACAGAGATCGTGATGCGTCCTATGACTTTCATCCGTTAACGGACGGCGATGAGATCGTCTGCGGAAATGTGATCGTCAGAATCCTTCATACGCCAGGTCACACGCCGGAGAGTATCTGCCTGCTGGTTACGGATAAAACGCGCGGCCCGGAACCCTGGTTCCTGCTGACAGGAGACACGCTGTTCGTTGGATCAGTCGGTCGTCCCGATCTGCCGGGGAATGCTGAAGAGAACGCAAGGACCCTCTATGCTTCTTTGCATAGGAAAATTCTTACGTTGCCTGATTTCATAGAAATTTATCCGGCTCATTTTTCCGGTTCGCTCTGTGGAAAGGGATTGAGTGGGAAAGCTTCTTCAACTCTGACGTTTGAAAGACGATTCAATCGTTTTCTCACGATGCCCGAAGGAGAATTTGTAAGAACCATTACAACCGATCTCGACAATAAGCCGGTCGAGATGCTGGGAACAATTGCAAAAAATCGCAGCTGATTCAAACGGCTCGGCAACCCGGGCCGAAAGACACGTACGCCTGGGACTGCGTGAGAACCTGGCGCAGTTTTCTCTTCTGGTCCTCATCAATGCTTTTGTTGGAGCGATGGTGGGGCTCGAACGAACGATTCTTCCTTTGATTGCTGAAAAGGAATTTGGCCTGACCTCCCGGACGATCATCCTGTCGTTCATTGTTAGCTTTGGGATCACAAAAGCGCTGACAAATTTATTCGCTGGATTTTTTTCCGACAAATACGGACGGAAAGGCTTATTGGTGCTCGGATGGCTCTTTGGTGTGCCGGTCCCGTTTCTTGTGATCTTTGCTCCCTCCTGGAACTGGATCGTTTTCGCAAACATTCTGTTGGGAATCAATCAGGGATTGTGCTGGTCCACAACAGTTGTTATGAAAATTGATCTTGTCGGACCGCAAAAAAGGGGTCTTGCGATGGGGCTCAATGAATTTGCCGGGTATCTTGCGGTCGCGCTTGCTGCTCTTGGTTCCGGTTACATCGCAGCTAAATACGCATTGCGTCCGGAGCCGTTCTATTTGGGGGTTGCAGTCGTCGCGTTTGGTCTTTTCTTGTCCATCCTCTTTGTCAGCGATACACGGCGGCACGTTTCTTTAGAGGCGCAGGAGACCGTTCAAGCACAAAATGTGAAAGGTCTCGGACAAATTTTTGCAATCACAAGCTGGAGAAACAGGAATTTATTTAGCTGCAGTCAGGTAGGGCTCGTAAATAATTTGAATGACGGCATGGTGTGGGGATTGCTACCGATTTTTCTTGCATCATTCAAAATGAACGTCGCGCAGATCGGCCAACTGGCAGCGATCTATCCTGCTGTTTGGGGATTGCTTCAGATTTATACGGGAGCGCTGAGTGACCGTGTGGGACGTAAAGCGATGATCGTGAGTGGCATGTGGGTCCAGTCAGGAGGTATTTTGCTTCTGGCAATGTCCCATCATTATGCCGGCTGGATCGCAGGATTGATTTTGCTCGGCGTTGGCACCGCACTAGTTTACCCGACGCTTCTTGCCGCTGTGGGAGATGCCGCTCATCCCACCTGGCGTGCGACATCCGTTGGGGTTTATCGCTTCTGGCGCGATTCCGGTTATGCGATTGGAGCGATTACGTCCGGTATCGTAGCGGATCTATTCGGAATAATTCCCGCAATTATTTTTGTGGGCGGAATCACATTTCTATCCGGCATGATTGCAAAGTTGTTTATGACAGAGACTCGCTCCAACATTTTCCAAAAGAGAAGTGTACTATGATTAAAATAGTGCCCTTATCAAAAAAGGCATTGATATTTCTGATTGCACAGAAGGGAAACAGATGATCAAGGCTTTTGTGATTATTTCGTTGGGCTTTATTCTTCTGGAGCGCCTGATTCCGTGGAGAAAGGAACAGCCGATGCTCCGGAAGGGTTTCTTTTCGGATCTGGCCTTTATTCTATTCAACGGTTATCTCTTCAACCGATTGTTCTACGTTTCTCTTGCGGCAACCGTTCTCGTTTACTTTTCGAAAAGTATGGAGGCCCTGGGAGTGTGGGACACACTCAAAAGCGCGATCATGCGAGGACAGGCATTGTGGTTACAATTTATCGTCTTGTTCTTCATCCAGGATTTTTTAAAGTGGTGCATTCATAATCTTCTGCACAGGATCCCGGTCTTATGGGAGTTCCACAAAGTTCATCACAGTGTGGAAATTATTGATTGGATGGGTAACATGCGATACCACTGGGTGGAAGTCATCGTCTATAACGGAATACTTTTCATTCCTCTGAGCTTTCTGGGTTTCAATCCTCATCTTTTCTACTGGATTGGTTTGATTGAAATCGTCATCGGTCATTTCAACCATTCCAACGTAAAGCTCAACATCAAATGGTTTGGGTACTTCTTAAATTCTCCACGATTTCACATCTGGCATCATGCTGCCGATGATCCACAGGCGATCAATAAAAACTTCGGTATCACTCTAAGTGTTTGGGATTGGATTTTTGGGACGGCGTACATGCCGTTGAATCGCGCGCCGGGTCAATTGGGTTTTGCGGAGATCTCCAGATATCCAACTGGTTTCCTTGGTCAATCCATTTTTCCCTTAAGCCTTCTGTTTCAAAAAAGAGAAACGTCGCAATCGCTAAAGTGATCACGAAACGGTGCGATTGCTTCTTTCTGCGTCAAGGCGTATTTTTCATTTGAATCATCCAGATATCGGCTAAAGTTGTATCGATCGGCGCATAAAGAAACTTTTGATCGGGTGAAAGCGTGAAGGCTCCGGCAATCTGGGGCGAAGTAGGAAAGGGTATTGGGCGCGCTTGTTTATTCTTTACGTCCACTGAAAACAGTTTTCCTTT
>JBKKAT010000706.1:0-4160 GCA_046714535.1 Acidobacteriota bacterium
GGCCAGAACATTGGCCATTGAGCGTTGTTCACAGAAAGGCGGATCCGGTGATCCTTCGGAAAAACCCAGGAAGTGAAATGCATTTCAATCGGTAAGGGAAAGCTTTTTCCCGGCTCCAGCAATTTAGGATTCTCAGCTGAATCTCTATGCGTACCATTAAAACCGGCTCCTGCAACCTGCGTTACCGTTCCGTCTGGCGCTATATCCGAAAGTCGCACGAACCAATTTGCATGAGGCGCGTCGGCAGAGACCATCAAATTCGCAAACGGTAACCCGAGAATCTCCAGATCTTCTTTCAGTGGTTCCGTGTCATAAACAAGACTATAGGCGTCGGTGGGCCGCTGATCGGGCGCAACATCTCCCCACCACATCACAGGACCGCTCGCTTCGATTCCTGTTGTGGGAACGTTCCTGAGTTTGTGTGTATGTGTTGGCGGTTTGGTTTCCGATAAAGTGTGATTCGATTGTGGATAGAGCGTCAACTCACGAATGCGTTGAATCGGCCAACCATCTTCCCACCGCCATTTCCCGGGTGCCTCATCCAGCGTGGGACCTGGCGCGTGCCAATCGCGAATATAGACAGCGAAACGTGGTTCCTTCATGATTCCGGTATCCACCCCTTTCAGCCAGTGGTCGTACCAGCGGACAGCTTCGTGTCTCCATTCGATTTCCGGTTTCGGATAAGCATCGTGCGGAAAAGCATGCGACCATGGTCCGATCAGGGCTTTGACTGGCGCTTTCAAGTGCTGCAGCATTCGCGGCACGCTATCGCGATAGCCGTCATACCATCCGCCAATCACAAAAGTGGGAATGCGAATCGATTCGTAACGTTCTTTGAGCGTCGTGCGTTTCCAGAACGGGCCATATCGCTGCTGCTTTTTGTACGTCATCATCCAGGGTTCCGTATCGAACCGGTTGCGAAAATAATCTTCATCGATCACATAATTCGGCGCACCGGGACGCGCATTATCGAGATCTTGACTCATCTCCCAGGAATCGACATGCAAGATACCATCGATGTAATGCACATCGTCTTGATACAGATCATCGGTTGCATCGATCGCAATGATGGCTTTCAATGCCGGCGGATTCCGCATCGCCATGTGGATCGAATTGAAACCACCCCAGGAAATGCCGAACATACCAATCTTTCCGGTGGACCAGGCTTGTTTCGATAACCAATCGACCACCACTTCTCCATCTTCATTTTCCTGATCCGAGTACTCATAGGGAATTAGTTTGCCTTCACTGTTACCCGTCCCCCGAATGTCGACTCGCGCAACAACGTAACCTCGTTTCACGAAGTAGGAATAGAGCGGATGATTGCGGCCTCGCCCTTCCGTTTTGCGGTACGGCAAGTACTCGAGTAGCACAGGGAATCGTTCTGCTTTCGCTCCGCCCGAAGGCATGTAAAGATCGGCCGCTAAACGAACTCCATCCGGCATCGGTATCCATGCTTCCTTCATCGTAATAGCTTCGACACTTGTCAGAAGGAGGAATAGCAATACTAAGCAAAGAGGTGCAGACGTCCCGCCCGCGCCACTTTGTTTAAATTCTTCGTATCTGGCAGCGACCATTTTGAATTTCGACACGCGCATATGCGATATCAGGATCATGCACAAAAAAAAGCAGCCAGTCTTCCGCGGCCGCCTGCGTCAGATATTCTTTCTTCTTTTGCAAAGTCTGTAACGGCTCCAGATCGAACGCGGAGATGAAAGGGAAGGAGAGGTTGGCGGTACTCGAAACGAGATCTCCCAGGAAAAAAGCTTTACCACCACCCGATTCGAGCAACACGCATTGATGATAAGGAGAGTGCCCACCGGAGCGAACCACTTTCACGCCAGGAAGAACAGAAGCATCTCCATCGGCAAAATCAAATACACCTTGCCATTCCAGAGCAACGTAATCATCGATTCGATAACTTCCTTTGGTTCGCTCATTCAAATGAGTTGCAAAATCGTATTCACCGCGCTGCACAACATATCTCGCATTCGGGAAAGCTGGAATCCATTCGCCTGTTGCCGAATCCTTAGTGGTATTGCCACCGGCATGATCCCAATGCAGATGCGAGTTGATCACCACAGCAATGTCAGATTCCGAAATTCCTACTTCATGAATCTGCTGGCTTAAGGAAGGAGGACCTTCGATTCCGTAGATTTCTTTGTATTTCTCATCAAACTTATCGCCATTTCCCGTATCGATCAAAATCCATTGCGAACCGGTATCGATCAAGAGCGGACGAACCGCAAGCCGGACCCGGTTCCGTTCATCTACGGTCCAGGTGCGTCCCCAGATTGTTTTTGGAACAATGCCAAACAGGGATCCGCCATCGAGACGAAAATAACCATCGATTAGCGGGTAGAGCCGGAATTTACCAAGGTCAATCGCGTGTATCATGTTCGACTTCGATTTTACTATGGAGAAAGAACAGATGTAAGGATAGACCGGAAATTATGGGAATAAAAACATTGTTCGTTCAATCAACATGTCTATTTCTTCTTTTTGCGTGGCCTTTCCCGTTTGTTTCTCTTTTTCTTGCGGAATTTTTCTCTTCCTTCCTTTTTCTTCCGGATCTCTTTTCGGAATCGGTATTTTTTCGGAGATTCCGCTTCTTCGAATTCTCTGACCGGTGCAGGTCTGGAGCGGCCAAAGAGATCTCCAGGAAACAGGTCAAATCCCCTGGCTTCTTCCTCATCTGACAGGCGAGGTTCCTTTTTGAAAGCGATGATTTCGCCCGACCGTGGACAATCGGAATCGGGCATGTTTTCCTCAAGAAAAAATTCACGGTAGGCTTGTCCGGAGGATGGACTGCAACCGTCCTCCAAAATTTTGCCAGTAGAAGGATCGACCCATTCTTCAAGTACGCTTTCAGGAACAATCCACTTACGCGCGGTCGATGTGACGAGGCTTGATCCTTGCATGATTCGTGTCCAGAGAGGGGCCGCAAGACGACTTCCTGTGGCTGCAGACATAATCGTTCGAGGTTGATCAAATCCCAACCATACTGCCATTACTACTTCCGATGTATATCCGACAAACCACACATCTGTTGCATCATTTGTTGTTCCTGTCTTTCCGGCTGCAGGAAGATCAAACCCAAGTTTTCGCACGATAGAACCGGTTCCGCTATCGATCGCCTCCTGAAGCACGTTGGTTACAAGGAATGCTACTCCTTCATCGAGTACCTCATGCGTTTCAGGTTCGCCCGAGCTCCAGATTTCAGTTCCGTTTGAGTCTTTTACATGGAGAATCAGGCGCGGTACGCTTGCACGCCCTAACGTAGCGAAGGGAGTATATGCCGCTGCAAGTTCCATAGGACTTACGGCAGGTGTTCCTAGCGGCAGCGCTGGTGTTGTTTCTATTTCGGATTCGATTCCTGATTCTTGTGCGAGATCTTTTATCCTGTCCAGTCCTGTATCTTGAGCAAGCAGAACGGTAGGAATATTCTTTGAACGCGCGAGTGCATCCCGGACTGTGACAGATCCTTCCGTTTCATTGTCAAAATTCTTGGGTTCCCAATACTGACCGGATTCCAGCTTTATTCGAAGCGGCTCATCTCGCAAGGATTCACTCAGTACATGATCGCGCGACAGCGCTGCACCATAGACGAAAGGCTTAAATGCGCTTCCTGTTTGTCGGCGGGCATTCTTCACATGATCGAATCGCGAATGCGTATAGTCTCTTCCGCCGACCCATACGAGTACATCACCCGTGTGACTTCGAAGCGCAATGATGGCTCCTTGCAAATAATCCGATTGGGATGCTTCGTTTTCGGGACTTGAATCGTTAAAACGTGTGCCGTCATAAGAGCCAAGAGCGCCTGATTCTATTTCCGTTAAATGGCGCCTCAGCTCCTGCTCTGCTACTTCCTGCATCTGGAGATCCAGAGTTGTCTGAACGACAAGCGTTTCTTCATAAAGTTGTTCACCTATCTCCTCTTCTAATTGGCGGCGAACTTCTTCTATGAAATAGGGCGCAATAACGGGATCCGAACTTCCTGCGGATCCGCGCCTTCGAATCACTCCCAGGGGCGCATTTTTGGCGGAAGTGACCGCTATCTTCGTCGCTTGACCTTGCGCTTCGATTAGATCCAACACCAGGTTTCGCCGCTTCTCAGCCGCTTCCGGATGCCGTCTGGGATCGTAGTGTGACGGTCCTTT
>JBKKAT010000707.1:0-2868 GCA_046714535.1 Acidobacteriota bacterium
GGATGGTGCAGCTCATAGATCTCACGGAGCGCCTGATGCTGGTCGAGCGTAAACTGACCGGACTCCGTGTACATGTGCTTGCAAACGTATCCAAAGAACTCCTGGCCTTTGGCCTTGCTCTTCATGATCGAATCGAAGGTGTTTGAAACCTGCTCTTTTTTCTTTTTCGTACTTGCCATTTTTACCCGGCCTTGTAATTCTCGTTTGCAAACTTGATCGCGTCATCGGTCGCGATCCGGATCAGGTCCTCTTTCATCGTTTCGATTTTCGCCCGGAGCTGTTCATCATCGGAAAGCTTTTCTACGATTGCAGTTAAAACGCGCGGTACCACATCTTTTGAAAACTCGATCCGGTCCAGCGGAATTTCTTCCGGAGTAACGAGCTGCATTTCCATTTTGGTGAGACTCACTACCGCGTGAGCTGCGCCTTCCAGGCTCGACGCATGCATGTTGTGCATGTCTTTGATCGTTGAGTCTCTGATTTTGCCGATTTTTTTTGCCAGGTTGGCTTTACGGATGGAGAGCTCTTCATCGAGCTTTTCAGCGCCCTTCTGTTTTATCTTTGCACGTCGCTCTTTCCAACGGTCCTGCTTTGCCCAGTTGATCAGGGTTTGCTTCGAGACACCCTTGGCGTCTGCAATTGCCTGCATCGATCGATGCTTGCCGTCCGGCCCCGTTTCAACCCAGAGCCGGAAGCATTCTGTTCGCAGATCGCTACCATGCATGTGGCGCTTTGTTTTGATCCTCCAACAGGGTCCTTATTTTCCATCTAAGCAGAACGGCTTTTCGATTGACCCTGTTGAGTCTGTGCCTGTACTTCAGCGTCTTCAGGAATGACGTTATTTTGTTTAGAAATTGCATTAAGGTACCTCTTCATTGCTTCGACCAGCTCTCGTTGTTCGCCCCGTTCTTTCTGCAGCGCTCTCCACAGATAGACAACAGCAAAAAGCAAAAGAACTGCTGCCGGTCCGCAGCGGACTAAATCGTTAAAGCTTGAATCCGGCATTACCTGTTCTTAAAACTTTTCGCGATGTCCGCATCGACTTTCATTTCCTTAAGACGGATGTACTCATCGATGAAATAGAAAACATCATCCACTAGCTTTTCAGTTTGCGGATCGGGCTCTTTTCCAATGTCCTGGACATCATCCGATAGCATGGATAGAGCTTTTGCCATCGACCCGAGCCTCGAAAACAGACGTTCTCTTTCATCGTCTGAGGCCTTGTCACCTGCCGTTGACCTGAGCTGCTTCTCGATTTCCAGTGTGGCCTGGCGCATCTGCAGAAGGAATTCAGAAATCCTTTGGACCTTTTTGCCATCTTTCATAGTTGTAAATCACGCCCCTTTCTGATTTTTGCCGGTAGCAGTTACGCTTTCGGCTGAGGCGGCTCAGAAATTTCTGCCTCAATTGCATCAACGTCAAAAACCGATATCTCACGGTTCTCCGCCTGGGCCCGAGCTTGCGCGCGAACGTAAAGTTCGTAAACGCTGATTCCATACCTGATTCCAAGATCGACAAGTTTTAAAATGACTTCCATTGTTCCTCCTTACTCACCCTTAAGGAACGGTTGTACAGCTGCGCTGTAGCCGTTCGCATCAGCACGTGCCTTAGCCGCAGCGACTCTTGCCTCTTCTCCTTTTTCCGCGTATTCGAGGCTCAGACTCTCCAGCTTGCCACGAAGCTCAGCTCGACTTTCCTCATTCTGTGCAGAATTCAGCTGGCCTCTTGTAAATTCGATCAAGTCTTTCACCTGGACCCAGGCGCGGAGCGCTTGCGTTGCGTAGTGCAAAGAATCGTTTGCTGTGTTTCCCGCAGGAACGATCACGCCGTTCCAGGTCTCTTTTGGAATGTCAACGATCTTATCGACATCGTGCACCGCTTGGTTTGCTGTGTTGTAAGCCTCCACCGCGGTTTTCAGATCGTCCGCTACCGCCGATGGATGCACGCCTCTTCGAGCGCTGGCACATCCATTACACGCAACAAGTCCGAACGTAACCACCGAAACGATCACAAGCATCGTGAAAACTGTTTTTAATCTCATGCGACCTCCTTCTAACTTATTAGTGCTCATTTCATAACTGCGTCTTTGATTTCAGGAAGCGCGTCCCGGACGTTGTAATTCATGTTGCGTGTGTTCCACCGCGGCTGTACCCATATGTCCGAGATTTTCATATCGATGTTTGGAAGCTTCATTGCTTCAAGCTTTTTTATTTCGATCGATATGAGTGCGTCCTTCACACCGTCGAGCGAGCAAATCACCGCGCTCATGTCGACGCCTGCAGCGATCATCTTGCCGGCAAGATCTGAGTCGCACCCGTGGATCTCTAAAAGCCGTCCGCGCTTTTTCAGAAATTCGGCATTTTTCTTTATGCAGGAAATGCACTCGCTCCGGTCCGGATTCAGAACGTGATCGTTGATAACCACCCGGTAGTACGGGCCTGGCTTAAACCCTGCCTGCCTGAACTCCATGTCGATCCAGTTCCCTATGCGCGGATCCGCATCGTAATCCTTATCTGTAACGTTGCCGGCGGAGTCTCTGATGACCTTCGCTTCGTTGAAAGGGCGAACATAGATCCGAAGGTTTGGATACTGCTTCTTCCAAAATGCAGCTCGATCCCGGAATGCGCGAACATATAGCACATTCGCCTTTCCCTGGATGCTCGAACCTTCAGCGCTGACGATCGTATCTTCCGGATCCCCGGATTTGGTTTTCCAGAAGAGCCAGGCGAAATTTGCCGCTTGTTCTGGATCCCTGCGGTTCCAGTTGGCAAATAACGTTTTTGAATCCAGGCACCACTTCTGTCCACCGGGGAAGCAATACGGAGTCTCGCGCTTTCCAAATGACGGGTATCTGCCCCAGTTATCTCC
>JBKKAT010000708.1:0-5422 GCA_046714535.1 Acidobacteriota bacterium
TTCTTTTGCCGTCGGATAACGCAAATCCCGATTTTTTTCCAGGGACCGCATGATAATTTGATTCAGTTCCGTGCCTGTCTCTTCTGGCAAGTTTTGAATGGGCTGTGGCCTTACATTCAAGATTCGATACATGATATCGACGGTGTGTTCACCATTAAATGGATTTGTGTGGGTGAACAGCTCGTATGCCATCACGCCTGATGAAAAAATATCTGTTCGCGGATCGAGTTGATCCCCGGAAATTTGTTCCGGCGACATGTACTGCAAAGTTCCGATGATGTAGCCACTTCGCGTTAACTCGGATGTCCCCATTCGCGCGATGCCAAAATCCATGATCTTGTCAGTATTGTCCTCCTGCAAACGGATATTCGCAGGTTTGATATCGCGGTGAATAATTCCTTTCGTATGCGCAGCATCCAATCCCTTTGCAATTTGCAGCACGATCTCGACCTTTTGTTCAAAAGTGAGTTCGACTTTTTGCCGAATGATCTGTTGTAAATCGCGGCCGAGGAGGTATTCCATTGCAATGTACGGGCGTCCTTCATAATTGCCCATGTCGTAGATGGTGACTATGTTCGGATGACGAAGTGAGCCAGCGAGACGCGCTTCTCGCTCGAACCGGGAAATTAGTTCCGTTTCCTCGGAACCAATAGCGGAAAGGAGTTTGATTGCTACATCGCGTTTTACGACAGGATCATAAGCATGGTAAACAACCCCCATCGCGCCTTTGCCCAGTACTGATAGAATTTGATACTTATCGATCTTTTCGGGAGGTTGTTGCATACTTTAGTTTGAGGAGGGACACATACCCCGCTTTCCTTCCGCTGAAACGGATCTTATATTAACATATTCGTCTTTGGATTTTCAAGGCAAAGATATTGATTCCTGTAGACTTAGCAGCATTTTAGAGTGATGGAATAAACATGAAAAAAGCTCTCATCGCGCTTTTGATATTGGTCCTTGCGGGGGCCGGCGTTTACTGGTTCTTTTTTTATTCTGACAGAAACTATCCGGAGAAAATTCTTCCCCAAAATACAGCCGTATATCTGTTCTTTTCAGGCGCCGATCAAACGCATAAGAAGGGTGCAGAGACACTTTTGTGGAAGAAAATCGCCACATCTCCCCGAAAAAAGCTATATCAATTCCATCTGGACAGGCTGATGAGTTTCACGGAATCGGTAGCCGGAGTGGATCCTCGCCCTTTGCTATCGCAGTTTACCCGCGAAATCGCGGTGGCTGCTGTGCCGATCACTGACGTTCAGGCCGGAGCAATGATTGCCTATGTTCGAAAGGAGAAACAAGCGCAAGAATTCCTGGAAATGAAGCTCGATCCTGGTTTGAAGCGCCGCATTCCCAGCCTGAGAAAAGCCCCGTTAACGTATCAAAATCATCAGTACTACAAGTATAGTAGCGATCAGTTCCCGCAAAATGTCTCACCCTGTTACGCTTTTCTGGATCATCACATTGTTGTCACTTCGTCGGAAGTTGGCATGAAAGTGATTCTTGATGTAAAGGCCAAAAAGCTTCAACCACTCCGGGCCAGTGAGGTTTTTGAGGATGCCAAGCAGGAAGTGCATTTCAAACAGGGCGTTTTTTTCTTCCTCAACGCCAAGGACGCACTGAAACTGGTGCGCAGCCGTTTGCAGGGGCAAGCGGAGCTTTATTGGCCTGCGTTCTTAAAAATTTCCGGAATTGAAGCGGTCGAAGGCTTTGGTTACAGCATCGGATTTGAGGGAGAAGGATTTCGTGAGGAAGGATTTGTAGCGATCGATGAAAAACGGCAGGGAATTGCAAAAGTTTTTATGCAACAACGGCCGCAAAAATTGTCGGGACTTGCCTTTCTTCCTGCCACGAGTGACGCCGTCGGGGCCGGTACTCTTCCGGATGGCATGCACCTGTGGAAAGAGATTCAAGCCCAGGTAGAAGGCGTGCTTTCCGGTAAGCAATTTTCCGAATGGCGATCTCTCCTTGATTTTCTCACCAGTTTCCTGGATTTCAATTTTCAACGTGATCTTGTCGAGCCGGTTGGAAACCAATTCAGTTTTGCTTCCGAATCGCCCGGTGAAACGGGCAACGGAGCTGATACGCGTTACTTCTTAGCTCTGGAATTGAAAAAACCGGACCATTTTCGAAGCGTTCTGGAACGCTTGATTGCGCTGGGTGAGGCCCGCGGCATCCGGCGCAAAGCGGAGCTATATCAGGGAAAAACATTACAAATACTGGATGTGCAGGCGGGCGGCGCAAACGCGGTCCCTGCTTTTTGGGTGGAAGGTTCCTGGTTTTATTTCGGTTCGCACCAGGACTCCGTAAAACAATCGATCGATGCAATGAAAAGCAAAACGAATCTTTCCAGCACGCCGGATTTTCAAAAAGTTACCAAAGGATTTCCGGAGAAAGTGAACGGGTTCTCTTACACAAACACTCAGGCCACTTTGCAGCGTTATGGCGCTATATTACAAGCGCAGTCGAAGGCCACAGAACGCCAATGGATTCGTGAATATGGCTTGCTCGAAGAGATAAAAGATTTGTCCGGCAGTCTGTTTGGATCTGCTTCCTATTCCATCGTGGAAAGTGAAGGTGTTCGTTATCGCGCCTACTCTTCTGTTCCCACCAGTTTTCTGATCTTGCCTGCTATCCTGTCCGCCACCCTGAAGTAAAAACGTGTAAAAAGGGGGATTTGGAGATAAAAAGAGATAGCGGGATATTTTTTATCTCCTAATCTTCCATCATCTCCCCATCCCCTCTCTTACACTCCTTCCCAAAAAAAACCACACAAAGCTTTGACACAAGTGTATATTTATTATTGAGTGTGGAGGCTCTTAACGATATGAAAGAGAGCATTCTTGACGGTCAGCAGATTCTGGCATCTTTGAATGAGATGATCGATCCGGAGCGCTTCCGGAAGCTGCATTGGGAAGGAACCATCGATGAATATCTTTCCATGGTTTCCCGTAATTCGCGGTTAGCTCGAACCGCCTTTCAGCGCATTTATGACATGATCATGTCCCATGGTTATGAAGAATTTTATGATGGCAAAGAAAAAATAATCCGGTACAACTTCTTTACGAATCCTTACTTTTCGCGCGGCGATGCAATATACGGACTGGAGCGTTCGTTAATGCATCTCGTTCAATTTTTCCGTTCTGCCGCGCAACGTTACGGTCCGGAGCGCCGCGTTTTGCTACTCCATGGTCCCGTCGGAAGTTCCAAAAGCACAATTGTTCGATTGATTAAACGCGGACTCGAAGAGTACTCGCGAACCGATGAGGGAGCACTGTATTCGTTCGGCTGGGTTGTCGCGGAAGATCCGGAACGCCGTGGGCGTCAGGAAATCCGGTGGTGTCCGATGAATGAAGAGCCATTGCATTTAATTCCGATGGAGCTTCGCGAAAAATTCCTGGACACCATCAACAGGGATAAACCTGCTGAGAAACATATTTACATTGAAGGGGATCTCTGTCCTTCGTGCCGGTATACCTATCGCGAAATGATGAAAAAATACGATGGCGATTGGCAGAAGGTAATTCATCATGTTCCTATACGGCGCATTATTCTGTCCGAAAAAGATCGTCTTGGCATCGGCACGTTTCAGCCAAAGGATGAAAAGAATCAGGATTCTACCGAACTTACGGGCGATATCAATTACCGCAAAATCGCAGAATATGGTTCGGATTCTGATCCCCGTGCTTTTAATTTCGATGGTGAGTTCAATATCGCCAACCGTGGCCTGATTGAATTCATCGAAGTTCTGAAGTTGGATGTCGCGTTTCTGTATGACCTTCTTGGCGCATCCCAGGAACATAGTGTCAAGCCTAAGAAATTTGCGCAGACCGATATCGATGAAGTGATCATCGCGCACACAAACGAGCCGGAATACAGGAAACTTCAAAACAACGAATACATGGAAGCTTTGCGCGACCGTACTTTGAAAATCGATATTCCGTATATCACGCGGTTGGACGATGAAATCAAGATCTATAAGAAAGACTACAATCCGGATAAAATCCGTGGAAAACACATAGCTCCGCATACGCTGGAAATGTGTTCCATGTGGGCGGTTCTGACACGAATGGAAGATCCGAAGCATGCCCAGTTGACTCTGATGCAGAAATTAAAACTGTACAACGGGAAAACTTTGCCAGGTTTTACCGCGGACAATATCAAAGAGCTGAAGAAAGAAGCCAAACGGGAAGGCATGTTCGGTATTTCGCCCCGCTATATTCAGGACAAAATCTCGAACGCACTAGTAAGCGACATGAATGAAGCTTGCGTGAATCCTTTCATGGTGATGAATGAGATTGAATCGGGATTGAAGCATCACAGCTTGATCACAAGCGAAGAGCAACGAAAGCGTTTTAAGGAATTGCTGGCAATGGTGAAGGAAGAATACGAAGAAATCACCAAAAACGAAGTGCAGCGCGCGATTTCTGTGGACGAAGAAGCGATCAAACGTCTCTGCTCAAATTACATCGATAACGTCAAAGCCTACACACAGGGTGAAAAAGTCAAAAACAAATACACCGGCATGGATGAAGAGCCGGATGAACGTTTGATGCGGTCGATTGAAGAAAAGATCGATATTCCGGAGAACCGTAAGGAGGATTTCCGGCGCGAAGTGATGAACTACATCGGAGCTCTGGCAGTGGGGGGCAAAACTTTTGATTACAAATCCAACGAGCGATTGCACCGCGCGCTGGAAATGAAGCTGTTTGAAGACCAGAAGGATTCGATCAAGCTTTCCAGTCTGGTTTCCAGCGTAATCGATAAGGAGACACAGGAAAAGATTGACATTGTAAAAAGCCGGATGATCAACAGCTACGGTTATTGCGATGTGTGCGCAACAGACGTTCTGAATTTTGTCGCCAGTATCTTCGCACGTGGGGATGTGAAGAAGGAGGCGCGAAGATAATTTGGTCGCAAAAATTGAGCAGGACCATAGCCGCTTCAAGCAAATTGTTCGCGGCAAAATCAAAAAAGAGCTCAAGAAATACATCACACAAGGGGAGTTGATCGGCAGAAAAGGCAAGAACATTGTCAGCATTCCCGTGCCGCGCATTGACCTCCCCCGATTTCGCTTTGATCCGCACCAGACCGGAGGTGTGGGGCAGGGGGATGGAGATGTGGGGACCGCCCTCGGTCCGGGAAATCCACAGGATGGCTCCGGGAAAGCAGGGGATTCCCCAGGTTCGCATTTATTAGAAGTTGAGATCACACTCGAAGAACTGGCTCAGATTCTGGGTGAAGAACTGGAGCTTCCGAATGTCGAACCGCGCGGAAAGAAAAACATTGTCACGGAAAAAGATCGGTATACCGGAATCAGCCGCACCGGGCCGGAATCCTTGCGACACTTCAAACGCACCTATAAGGAAGCTCTTCGGCGTCAGATCATTTCCGGCACTTACAATTACGACGATCCCATCAT
>JBKKAT010000709.1:0-6986 GCA_046714535.1 Acidobacteriota bacterium
TAGTTGTATAGATTGAATACAGGATCGACAGCGATGAGATCCATATTTGCCTGAAAATAGGAATCAATTGTTCCCACATCGCGCCAGTAGCCAACTTCTTTTTCTTCAGACCCGGGTATCACATTCCTACTGAAGTCATAAGCGTAAACACGGTAATGATGAAAGATCTTTGTGAAGATGGTTTTACCAAAATCATGCGCCGAATCTTGAAGGAGAGCATCCTCTTCCAGCTCGCCAATGAGAGTCTGGCGATTAAAAATATAATTTCCCATCGATGCCAGAACATAGCCCGGACTGTCAGGAATGGTTTTGCCGACTACAGGTTTTTCTTCAAAGCCGATTACGCGCCATTCCGAATCTACTTCAATGATTCCAAATTGTTTCGATTCAGAGGCCGGAACCGGGATTGCAGCGATCGTCACATCCGCATTCACTTCTTTATGGAAGTCCAGCATCTGCTGCACGTCCATCTTGTAAACGTGATCGCCTCCAAACACACACACGTAGTCCGGCTCTTCATCGAAAATCAAATTGAGGTTCTGATAGACCGCATCTGCCGTGCCACGGTACCAGTGTTCTCCTCTGCGCATTTGCGCCGGCACAGCATCCACATATTGATCCAGTGTGGGGGAGAGCCGCCAGGCTTTGGATAGATGAACATTTAACGAATCGGACTTGAATTGTGTCAGTACTTTGATTTTGAAAAATCCGGAATTGACAAAATTGTTTAATGCGAAGTCAACGATCCGGAAGCGGCCGCCAAAAGGCACCGCAGGCTTGGCGCGATCACGAGTCAAAGGGAACAGCCGCGTTCCTTCCCCCCCTGCCAGGATCATCGTGAGCACATTTTGTGAATACATCTGTCTTTAGTTTAACACCTGGCGTGATTTCTTTGCGCGCCCCTACTGAACGAAAGTTTCTGCGTTGCCGGTGGCGGTGAAATGATGCTCTTTGCCATCCAGATGGAGCTTTACATCGTAAGTCATTTTGTATTGAACGAAGTGAAGGGGTTGGTCTTCTAATTTTGTAGTAACATAACGGTCGGCTCTGGCGGTAAGGGACATCGAGCTGAACCGTTTTTCCGCTTTCATGCGGAAAGTCATGGGCACCAGTAAGCCCTCCGGGGTTTTCTGATAATCGGAGAAATGAAGGCGATCGGGGCGCAATAGTGTGACAAAACCTTTCGAGTTGTAGACGCCGACAAACAGGCCTTTGCTTTTGTTTTCCAGGAAAATCTCGCCAAAGAATATTGCGAATTCCTTTGAGTAGGCGTGTCCCCAATTCCAATCGATTTGTCTCCAGATTCCCCAGTTGTGATCGTGATAGCCGTCGATTCCGTCGAAGTTATAGCTCGTTTTGCCGATGCGAATCCTTCCCTGATACTTTCCACGAATTGCAGGAATCACATAACCCGACTCAAAATCACTTCTCCGCGCAAGCGTGGTTGGCGGAAAATAGAGTCCCTCCGCCGGGTAATAGCGCAGCTTCCCTTCAACCGGTACCTGGTCTGCAAATTCTAAATCTATTTCATAGTGATCCTTTTCAAAACGAACCTGATTCAGTCCCACACGGTAGTCGATTTTCTTCAAGGGGAGAGAATCGCCGGAAGCCGGATAGGTCCTTGAGTGCTGATGATATTTCCCATCATACATCTGCAAACTTACAATCCAGCCTGCTTGATTTTGAAGAATATCGCCCGCCACCATAATGCTGAGATAGCCGTAAAATGTGCCACCTTCAAAATTAAAATAGTGCCACTCCGCCCATCTTTTCATGTCAGGAGAATCAGTAGAAGGCAAATGAAAGTGATCGATCTCATGATAGAAATCCGGAAGCGCAGGCTTGAGCCAGGAATTGTCTTGCTCATCATTACGCCACGGAAGACGAAGATCTTTGATTCGATTCTCCTGATTGGGCAAGGAGCCTTCGGCGAATGCATGAAGCGGAGGGTCCTGTTTTCCGGCGTGTCGAATGTAAGCAAGTTTTGGAACGATGTAAGGGGAGACCGTATCGATTTCATTTTGAAAACGACTGCTTTGCAGGAACTGGCGAAGAATAAATCGCGCTTGAGGAATCGAATAATAGAACGCAGAAACTCCTCCAACCTTCATGCTTTCCAGATCGATCCCCTGTGGCACCAGAATCAAATCTCCACCACCCAGCAGATTTTTGTCACGCGCCTGCTGAAGCACTGCTTCCCCAACAGCGAGTAGAGTCACCATGACTGCGGTTGCCAGCGCATATCCCAGCAAAAACAGCAACGTGCGTTTCGGTTTGGCCGCAAACGTTCTCTGCAGAAGAAGCCAGGCTATTCCCATTTGCCGTCTCGCATGTGTTGAATTCGTTTTGCGGAAGACGCCAGATCCGGATTGTGAGTGACCATAACGATTGTGAGCCCCTCATCATGAAAGCGTTGAAACAGGTGAACGATTTCCAGGCCGGTCGCTGCATCCAATTCGCCGGTTGGTTCATCCGCTAAAAGCAACTCAGGATCGTTTGCGAGGGCCCGCGCAATGGCCACTCGTTGCATCTCTCCTCCACTCAGCTGTGAAGGACGATGATTCCGCCGCTCTGCAAGGTTGACCGAATCCAGCAAATGGGCTGCCTTTTCCGTTCTCCGTTTGGGCGCAACACCTTCTTCTCGCATTGGTAGTTCCACATTTTCTTGCGCGGTTAACATGGGCAGTAGATAAAAGCGCTGAAACACAAATCCGATTTTTTGCAACCGCAGTTTGGTTTTTTGCTGGTCCGGCCAACCATGAATGGATTCCCCATGCCAGAAAACCTGTCCACTGGAAGGGGAGTCCAAAGCGCCTAGAAGATGCAGGAAGGTGGATTTGCCGCATCCACTGGGCCCGACAATAGCGATCGAGTCTTTCGCGTGCACTGCCAGAGAAATGCCCCGAAGCGCAAGAACTGGTTTTTCCATCTGCTGATAAACTTTGTGAACTTCCCGCGCTTCTACAATGATTTCGCTCATAAGATTTCTTCACGCAATGTTTCGGCTACGGGAAGCCGGACGGCGGCAGTTGCAGGATAAATGCCGGCAAAGAATCCTGTGAAAAGCAGGACCAGAAATCCATGAAAGACCGCGGTGGGATCAAAGATGAAAAAAGAAAAGTCTTCCGGGAGTCCCGGCGCGGAGGTGAGAATCCGGTCCAGATAAATCGCCACGATCTTGCCCAGAAAAGCGCCAAGCACAGCAGAGGCGATCGCAGTAAGAATTCCTTCTAATAGAATCGTAACAAACACTGTTTTCTGGCTCAAGCCGATCGCTTTTAACAGCGCGATTTCACCAACGCGATCATGAAAAGAGATTGTCGTAATGATGAAAACGAGAACGAAAGTCACCACAAGGCTGATTCCGCCAAGAATGTAAGCAAACTGCTTGAAGTAAGAGAGCTGCCGGTCGACTTCCTGGATAACGGAGCTGATCGTGTAGGCGGTCATCTCCGGAAATTGTGCATTGATCCGGTCCACAACCCGGGCAGCCTGCGAAGGATTCTTTAGCTTGATCAATATCGCGGATACAGGTTCCTCCGATTCCTGCATCATCAGTTTCTGCAAGAACGGGAGCGGACAGGCGAGCGTAAACTGACCTTCCGCATCGAGGTGAAAGTAAGCGATCCCGGCCACGCGAACGGGGACCGGTTCCTGCGATCCGGCCGCTTGCGATTGATTCGGCATCCACAGGTACAGCACATCTCCCGGTCGCAGCTTTTTCGCAGCCGCAAGATAGGGATTGACCAGAACTGCATTTGGTTCTGCGCCGATGTTTGAACCTTCCAGGATCTTGTAGCCGAGAGGGTTACTGATGTCCAACCCGATCGTGAAACTTGTAAAAGTTTCATTTTTCGAGCGGACGCCAACGTTTGTTCCCAGCAGTGCATCGACGGCGCTGATTTCAGAGAATTTCAAGAGTTCTTTTTTGAGGTGTCCAAAATTCTTGACCTGTGCTTCCGTTTCGAACGGCAATGTTCCACGCGCGCTTGCGCGAACTTCATATCCCATTTCGGTGAGGACCTTCGTGATGCTGATACTCATACCGCTCGCCAGCAGAATCATGTCGAGTAACAAAGCGGCGGTAATCGAGATTCCGAGAATGTAAAGAATGTTCCGGGAAGGATGGCGTACAAGATTTCGCAGCGCCAGGAATAGCGGGAATCTCATCGGCCCAGTTCCTGTAAGACCTGAAGCCGTTTCAGACGAAACCAGGAAAATGTTCCGGCAACCATTCCCAGAACGAAAGAAACTGTGGCCGCCTGCAGAAGGATCGGCAGCGTTACTTCCGCGAAAATCAAAGTGGTTTGATAAAAGTTCTGGTAGTACAGATTTACGACTCGCGCCGCAAGCATTCCCAGAAAGGCCCCCATCAAACTAGCCAGGAAAGCGAAGAAAATCGATTCGAGAATCAATGTTTTCAAGATGGTTTTTCGGGAAATTCCGGTGACAGTGAGAATGGCAAGCTGCTTTCGTTGATCTTCAACGCGCATGACAACCAGAGCGAAGATGAAGATTGCGCCGGCCAGCATCGTGATGAAGGCGATGGCTTTATGAAAGCGGCTCACGACTTCGAAAGTTGTGCTGTTTCGCGCTGCAAGTTCTTCCGCTGATGTTGCCATAAAGCCGATCGCTTCTGCGTTTAATTTTGCAGCTAGATGAGAGCCGTTGCTTCCTTTTTTTATCCGGACAGAAATCAGATCCAATTGGTCCGGCCGGTTCAAAAGCGTCTCAAGATCTGAGAGATGCATCTTGATCATGTTTCGACGAAGAGGAACCAGATAAGGATCCGCTTTTTCCCTGTAGACATATGCGACTCGAAATGTTTGCCTGTTTTTCATATCGCCTGTTGCGGAAATCTCTACCAGATCGCCTGCTTTTGCGGAGAGCCGCTCAGCGAGCCTTTCATTGATGAGGACTTCCGGTTCGGCAAAGGACTCATTCATTGCAAACAACAGAAACAAAATTGCTGCAAAGTATTTCATGCTGAGATATTGTAACTATTTGCGGACTGGAAGTCCGCGCTGAATAAGATGAGTATCAACATGAATGCCGGCGAGACGTCCGCGGGTCCATATGAAAAATCTGGAAAGTGATTTACGCGAGGCGCTTCAGGGAGAAGTTCGATTCGATTCAGGAACTCGTGCCATCTATTCCACAGACGGTTCGAATTACCGGCAAATCCCGATCGGGGTTGTGCTGCCTCGAACGGTGGAAGACGTAATCAAGACGCACCAGGTGGCCGGCCATTATGGTGCACCCATTTTGGCGCGTGGCGGAGGAACCAGTCTCGCGGGACAATGTTGCAACGTCGCCGTTGTGATGGATTTTTCGAAGTATCTCAATCAGGTGCTGAGCATTGATCCCGTTCAGCGAATCGCTGGAGTAGAACCCGGAACGATTCTGGATGATTTGCGTGATGCTGCTGAGAAGCACCATCTGACTTTTGGTCCCGATCCTGCATCGCACAGCCGTTGCACAATTGGCGGCATGATCGGCAATAATTCCTGCGGCGTTCACTCCGTTTATTCAGGCAAGACAGAAGACAATATCCAGGAGATGGACGTTTTGACGTACCGCGGTTTGCGATTGCGTGTCGGAAGAACGAGTGATCAAGAGCTGGCAACAATCATTCAAGAAGGTGGCGCGCGCGGTGAAATCTATTCGCAGCTAAGAGATTTGCGTGACCGCTATCAGGAACTGATCCGAACGCGGTTTCCAAAAATTCCGAGACGCGTATCCGGATACAACCTGAATCAGCTGCTGCCGGAAAATGGTTTTGATGTCGCCCGGGCGCTTGTCGGAACGGAAGGAACCTGCGTAACCGTGTTGAACGCGCGATTGCATCTTGTTCATAGCCCGCCTTACAGACAACTGGTTGTTCTCGGTTTTCTAGATATGGCAACTGCGGCCGATCATTTGATCGAGATTTTGTCTTTTAAACCATTAGCCGTTGAAGGAGTGGATGACGAGATGATCGAATCCATGAAGAAGAAGAATCTTCATCCTGAAAATGTTGCATTGTTGCCACCGGGCGGAGGTTGGCTCCTTGTAGAGTTCGGCGGGGAGACGCGAGTGGAAGCGTTGGAGCGTGCGCAAAGCATGATGTCTGCTTTTTCGCAATTTGACGAAGGCCCGGCAATAAAGCTTTGCAGCGAAGATCTGGAAGCGAAAATGATGTGGCGTGTTCGGGAGTCCGCTCTGGGTGCGACTGCTTCTGCACCGGGAGAAAAATTAAACTGGGAAGGATGGGAAGATTCCGCTGTGCCGCCCGAAAAGATGGGGCCTTATCTGCGGGACCTTCGCGTACTAATGTCCCGCTACGACTATCACGGCGGTCTTTACGGACACCTGGGCGATGGATGTGTCCACACAAGGATCGATTTCGATCTGCAGACTCCTGCAGGGATTCAGAAATTCCGCGAGTTCATGTCCGAAGCTGCTGATCTCGTTGTTTCTTATGGCGGATCGCTTTCCGGCGAGCATGGAGATGGACAATCCCGCGCGGAATTGCTCCATAAAATGTTCGGTCATGAGCTTGTGGAAGCGTTTCGCGAATTCAAAAGAATTTGGGATCCCGATGGAAAAATGAATCCCGGAAAGGTGGTAGATCCTTACCGAATTGATGAAAACTTGCGGATGGCGAGTTTTGCTTCGGGTCCACTGAAAACGCACTTTCAATTTCCGGCCGACCGTAATTTCTCCAATACCACTTTGCGTTGTGTCGGTGTAGGAGAGTGTCGCCAGTTGAACCGCGGAACCATGTGTCCGAGTTTTCAGGTTACCAGAGAAGAGATGCACTCCACGCGTGGCCGCGCGCGAATTCTTTTTGAAATGCTAAATGGGGATACAGTCAAAGACGGTTGGAAATCGGAACACGTGAAAGAGGCGCTCGGCCTGTGCCTTTCCTGCAAGGCGTGCAAAAGCGATTGCCCGGTTGGTGTAGACATGGCATCCTACAAAGCAGAGTTTCTTTCGCACTACTA
>JBKKAT010000710.1:0-5976 GCA_046714535.1 Acidobacteriota bacterium
ATTCGGGAGGAATACTATACCCTTCCGGCACGACCACCGTTTCCGTTATTTCGCCGCGGCGATAAAGTGGAATTTCAAATTCCAATGGTTCCTTCGTGTAACGGATCACAGGATTTCCCGAGATCGCGCTATCTTCCTTGTAGGAGTTGAAGCCTTTAAAGAGAAACGGTTCCGGATCTTTACTTAAAGACACTACGATAGGAAAAGGTGTTTTTCGGTGACAGTACTCTTGAACGGTATCTTCATCGGCAAAGCGGTTCCTTTCCCGAACTCCTTTTGCATTCCGGTTTAAGTAATCGAGCACCGCACCATTCATGGCTTTCGTGCTGTAAACACGGTCGGCATAGGGTTTCAGGGAATGCGCTTCCACCAGAAGGCAGATACGATTTTGCACCGCAGAATAGCCAATGGACAATCTCGGATTTGCCGGCTGATTCAGGATTCCGCCTTCCAGGTTACTTCCTTCGTTATAGGGCGCGGTTGGAATTCCCTGATTTTCCAGTTCACGAATGATCGTAGGCATGAAATCATCTTGTGCCCATTTTCCCAATGCGGGATGAATGTGTTGATGTGTTTCCATGCAATAAAGAATTCGATACTGAAAGTCTGCCCCGTCCGTGGCGTGATTGTCGATGTAAAAATCGGGCAACCAGTAATGATAGAGCGCCAGTAACGATCTCATTTCCGGAGCATCTGCTTTCATGTAATCGCGATTGAGATCCAGATTTTGAGCGCTTGTGCGCCATCCTTGCAGGACCGGTCCGATCTGATTCGGCCGGTTATGCTGATCTCTTCGCTCGTGTCCATCTACGTTGAAAACGGGAACAAGGACAATGACAAGATGCTTCAGCAGGTGCTCCCATTCTTTTGTGATGAGAATTTCGCGGAGAAGCAGCATCCATGCATCTTTTCCTTCCATTTCGCCGCCATGAATGGAGTTCTGGATCATCACAACCGCTTTGTTTCTTTTCCGTGCCAGTTGTGGCGTATGAATCTTTCCAATGACGACGCATTTCATTTCGCGGCCCTGCGGCGTTTTCCCGAATGTCGATACTCTTGCGAAACGCGAGGTGGCGGCGATCCGTTCGATGAAGTCGATGCTCTCTGCGTAAGGAGGAGTTTCTAAGCCATCTGATTTTTCAAAGTGTGTTATCCAGTCCATAAGGTTTGACAGTATAGCATCTGTAGGTAATCGTGGATCTTGATCGTGATCGTAGTCGTGATCGATAAAACCAGGGACCAATGATTAAGATTTTCGATTAAGATTAGGATTACGATCACGATCACGATCCACGATTAGTAACATGACAGTGGCTTCAGGAACACGACTCGGACCTTACGAAATAATTTCTCCGCTGGGCGCGGGTGGTATGGGGGAAGTTTATCGCGCAAAAGACAGCAGGTTAGGGCGTGACGTTGCGATCAAGATTTTACCGGCTCATTTTTCGCAGGACGCCGACCGGCTTCGTCGTTTTGAGCAGGAAGCGCGGGCAGCAGGAATGCTGAATCATCCGAATATTCTGGACATCCATGATGTCGGCAATTTTGAAGGGATGCCCTATGTCGTTTCAGAATTGTTGGAAGGGGAAACGCTTCGAGGCCGGCTGAACGCGGGTTTGATTCCGTACAGGAAGAGCGTCGATTATGTGCTCCAAATGGCGCGTGGCCTTGCGGAAGCACACGATAAGGGAATTGTTCACAGGGATTTGAAGCCGGAAAATATTTTCATCACGAGAGAGGGACGTGTAAAGATTCTGGATTTCGGGCTTGCCAAACTTTCGAACAGACCGGAAATTCAAAACGGACAGAGCGATTTGAGCACACTTGCCAGAACGGAAGCCGGGATTGTTTTAGGGACGGTCGGTTACATGTCACCGGAACAGGTTCGCGGAAAAGCTGTCGACCATCGTTCCGATCTTTTCGCTCTGGGCGCCGTTCTGTATGAAATGCTTTCAGGGAATCGTGCTTTTCGGGGGGATTCCACTGTAGAAACCATGAATGCAATTTTAAAACTGGAACCCCCGGATCTTAAGACTTCCGGAACGGCGATATCACCTGCAGTGGAACGCATCGTCAAGCATTGTCTGGAAAAAAGTCCGGAGGAAAGGTTTCAGTCTGCTTCTGATCTCGCATTCGCTCTGGAAACAGTTTCCACACTATCAACCACTGAGGTTCCCGCGGGTATGCCGGCGCCATCCAGGAAATCACGCACTCTCATTCTGACGTTTCTGGCTCTTCCACTTGTGTTACTGGCTTTGTGGGGAGCGAATTTTCTGACCAAACCAGAACCGCCGGCAATACCTTCCTTCAAGCGTTTGGCGTTCCGTAGAGGAGAAGTTTTTAACGCTTATTTTGCGCCGGATGGTCAAGCGATTCTCTATAGCGCCGCATGGGAAGGAACACCGTCAGAGATCTATCAAACACGGACAGACAGTGTGGAGTCGCGTTCGGTGGATGTAAAAGACGCTGATGTGGTTTCGATTTCACAATCAGGCGAGATGCTGATTCTGTTGAGGCGCCGTTTCGGTTTGGGCTATATGTCTCAAGGAACGCTCGCGCGCATGCCGCTGACCGGCGGCGCCCCGCGCGAGATTTTGGAGAATGTGTCGGATGCGGATTGGCATCCGGCGATAAGCGAAATAGCTGCCGTGACACAGTTTCGCCGGCTCGAATATCCGCTCGGGAAATTGCTGTATGAAAGCCCCGGTTGGATGAGCCGCATCCGGATTTCACCGGACGGCCGTTTGTTCGCTTTCACACATCATCCGCGGCGCGGAGACAATGCGGGTTATGTTTCCGTTTGCGATTCTTCAGGCAAGGTCCGGAATCTCACAGAGGAGATGGTGGCCATCAACGGATTGTCATGGTCACAAGACGGCAAAGAAATCTGGTTCACTGGAAATGGAGGAGCAAACCGCTATCAACTCTACGCCGTCGATCTGAAAGGAAAGTTGAGGCAAATCACATCTTTCCCCGGACATATTTATTTGTACGATATTTCCAAAAAGGGGGAAGTTTTGTTGGGCTTGCTCGATCACCGCCGTGGTGTTGCAGCATTCACGGAAGGAGCGCCGCACGAAGTGGATCTATCCTGGTTCGAATGGTCTTTTGCCGCGGATCTGTCGGATGATGGAAAACAAGTCCTGATCACAGAACAAGGGGAAGGGGCCGGCAAAACGAATTCCATTTATTTGCGGAACATCGATGGCTCTCCTGCCATCCGCCTTGGTTCCGGTTGGGGTACTTCACTTTCACCGGATGGGAAATATGTGCTGGCTGCAACTCCTGATGGCGGAAAAATCCATATGCTACCGACTGGTCCAGGAAGTATTCGTGAATTGCCGGATTTTGCGGAATTATACGATTGGAGCTCGTTTACTAATTCCAGTTATTAATTTATTTTTGCAGGCCTAAAAAAAAAAAACGACGCAGGTTTATATTTTTTGAAAATTTCCGATAGTACGGTGCGGAAAATTGCGGATGAAGAACTGGGTTTACCGTATGTAGTATCGCCGGATGGTACCCAGGTTGCTGCCATTGCAGCTGATCAATCACTTAGGATCTATTCAGTCAGCGGTGGGCCGCCAAAAATTTTGAACGCATCGGGTTACATGCCGGTTCAGTGGTCGCCGGATGGAGCATACCTTTATATAGTGCGATTCATAGAAATTCCGGCGCGCATCTTAAAATATGATCTCGCGACTGGCGAGACCACTCTGTGGAAAGAGGTAAGTCCGGCAGATCCTGCTGGTATCAGCGGAATTGGGCCGGTACACATGACTCCCGATGGCAAAACGTATTGCTATAGCTATCGCCGCCAATTAACCGACCTGTATCTCGCTTCCAACCTGAAGTAGCTCTTAAAGAGCTACTGCCCTCCCACGCGGAAGCGGTAATCCCAGCCGAAGCCGTTTGCGCCATGCGTCATCAACAAACCAATTTGTTTGCCATCCTTGCGTGCAAAGATCTGGAGCAAATAATATTCATCGGAATTGCTACCGGGTAAGTTCAGTTCGATGCTTGTTTCTTGTGTTGTTCCACTCGCCGCAGAACCGATAGTTTCGTACGGACACCCGAGACGTGAAATCGTGTAATCGTAATGGACATTCTCACCTAAGGAAGTCCATTGCAATTTAATTTTCCCCGGATGCGCCGGCCTTCCTGTTTCACAACAGCGACCCCAATCTTGCAGGACTCGACCGTTATCTTCCGGCTTTTGAAGATGAATGATCTGAAGCGGCTCTATTTGGAGAAGTGAATTTGATTTCTCTGTCACCGTAAATTGTTCCCAGGCGCGGAGGTCGCCCGGATAGCTGATCGGATTCGATTGATTTGTGTCGAACTGAAGACTGACCCCATATTGTCCTGGAGCCAGTCCCCGGATTTCAAACTCTCCGTTCGAATAGGTGGTCTCCGCTGAAACTTCCTTGCCCGTTGTTTCATTCCTAAACCAGAATTTGGGTTCCATATTGGTTATTTCTGTAATGGGTTTTCCATCGAAGAGCACTTTGCCACGAACCGTGATTCCTGAGTACGCTGGAGCCTGAATGGTAGTGGGCCTGGTTTTCTCGGTCACGGTCGGCTGCCGGGATTCCCTGACGAACGCGAACATGGCCACAAAAAATACAAGCATCAGAGCTACAAGAGTCCCACTGGAAATTTTCTTTGACCGTGGCCGAACGATTTGCGGTTGTTTGCCTGCGAGTAAGGCTTCCAGATCGTGACGCAACTCTTTGGCTGAAATATAACGGTCTTCCAAACGGTGCGCGATCATCTTTTTGATCACGGATTTAAAACCATCGGAAATGTTTACGTGTGGCTCAAAATCGAGATCCGATCCCGTGAGCTCCATTTCCGGAGGCTCTTTATGAGACAACAGCGTGATCAGAGTCATGCCCAGAGAGTAAATATCGGACGCCGGGACAGCCTGTCCCTGAAATTGTTCAAAAGGCATGTATCCATATGTACCGACAACGGTAAAGCCACCGGCCTCTGTCTTCTGGTAATGCAAAACCTTGTCGCGAACTGCTCCGAAATCGACCAGATGAATTTCCCCATCTTCCGATACCAGAAGATTACTGGGTTTGATGTCACGATGAATGATCGGCGGTGAAAAGTCGTGAAGATATTCCAGAATCTTTGCTAATTCTATGCCGATGCCGATGATTTCTTTTTCTGTAAAATGTTTTCCGTCACGTATCGATTCATTTAAGTTTTTTCCGGAAATATATTCCTGCACCAGAACAATTTTTTTCTGCGAGTCGATTTCTTCAGTAAAAAACTCGATAAACTTTGGAATCTGCGGATGATTCATTTGAGACAAAACGCGGGCTTCCCGTTCAAATAATTCGATCACCTTCCAATCGGGAACATCTTTCCAGGAAAGAATCTTTAAAACACATTGGGTGGAAGTATCGCGATCGTAAGCAAGGAAGGTTTCTGCGAATCCTCCTTCTCCGAGTTTCTTTTTGATTTCGTATCTTCCTTTGAGTAGAGGTTGATACTCCCGGGACCAGAAAGGAGGTTGCTGAGAATTTTCCATCGTTCCCTACGCAATCTTTGGCGAGGCTTGCCGGATAGAGTGTCGTGCTTCCTGATCTGCTGCAATGGCCAGTAAGAAGTAGCTGATGAAATAGTAAACATCTACTGAGAGGTAAGCTACCGAATTGAAATCCTTTACGGCGCCCAAAATGGAATCGCCAATTAGAATAACAGTGAAAGCAATCGTCGAGAGTATGGAAAACCGGAATAATTCTGAATTGGGTGAGGAGATTCTCCACAGAAGGAGGCAGTGCAAAATCAGGACGAAATCGAGCGTCGGATAGAGAAAGTCCAATACTGCCTGGGCAACCGGTTGATTTTCTTGTACGAGCTGAGGCCAGATCAAGAATATAAATTGCGCGCTATAAGCGAAGGCGGAGAAGATAAAAATGCTACGGAAGTGTTTCGAGCCATAATTCTTTTCCTGAGTTATCC
>JBKKAT010000711.1:0-4384 GCA_046714535.1 Acidobacteriota bacterium
GACAACGGATGGCCAGATGTTCATCTCCATGGCTTTGTATGAAGGAGAGACGCTCAAGGAAAAAATCATCTCTGGTTCATTGACCATTCGTGCCGCTCTGGATATTGCAGGTCAGATGGCTGATGGACTTACCATCGCTCATGAGCACGGAATCCTGCATCGGGACATCAAGCCGGCCAATGTAATTATCACCCGTTCAGGGTTGGTAAAAATTCTTGACTTCGGACTCGCGAAACTCACCGGAGCATCGCAAATCACAGAAGCCGAAACTACTGTGGGAACGATTTCGTACATGTCTCCCGAACAGGCTCTCGGGAAAACGGTTGACCAGCGAGCCGACATCTGGTCGTGGGGGGTGGTGCTTCACGAAATGGTCACCGGGAAGCATCCCATTCCCGCAGAAAATCCATTGCAAATCCTGCACTCCCTGTTTTCGAGCGATCCCGTTCAATTATCCGATGCCTTACTCTCTCCCGAAATCGGCCGCATTCTACATAAGGCTTTAGCGAAGGAACTCGATAATCGTTACCCATCCATTGCCGAAGCGAATCGCGATTTACGGTCCATCAAAACCAGTAGCCAGTCGTTGACCGTCACTGCTTTTACCTTAAGAGACATGGCGGAATCCACGATTCATGAAGTCCCTGTATTTACACCGCAAAAAGCAGAAAAAAAACCTTTGACCTTCGTTGTGGGAGCCATCGCGGGATACGCCGAGCTGCTGGAACAACTGCCGTTTGAAGAGGTGCAGAGGTTCCTGAACAATCTTCAAAAGTACATCGAAAAGCTCACGGAGAAATATCGAGCCGTTTTAAATGAATTTGATCCGGAAAGAATTGTTGTTCTTTTTGGAATCCCGGCTTCGCAGGAAAATGATTTCACCACGGCCGTTCATTTCGCTTTTGATTTGCAGAATGCAGTTTCAGAAATCAGTAGAGAATTCTGTGGTTCCTGTAAACAACTGGTTTCTCTGCGCGCCGGTATTCATTCCGGACTCGTGCTTGTGCAATCTTCCTCTCGCATGAAGAGCAAATACGAAATCACAGGAGCGCCTTTTCAACTCGCACTCACACTGGCTTCCAATGCAAAACCAAATGAAGTTGTCATCACCCACGAAAGCCGCCGGTTGACGCGACATCTTTTTCTGACCGAGACGAGAGACGCAATTCTGGTTCCTGGCATGTCGAAATCCACTCAAGCGTATGCCGTCCTGAGTGAATCGCATTCTTTGACGGAATCTTTTCTTGTGCCCTATACCGGCCGCCAGAAGGAAATGTTGTTGTTACAGGATTGCTGGCAAAAAGCCACGGAAGGGAAAGGACAGTTCGTTACTCTCATTGGTGAGGCGGGGGTCGGTAAGAGCCGTCTGTTTGCCGAATTCAAACAAAAGCTTTCGAAGGAAATTCGCTATTTGCATGGTCGTAGCGATCCCTATGCCGCCGCTGTTCCCTACGCGCCTTTTCGCGAGCTGATTGTTCATGCGCTCGAACTTCCTGAAAACGATCCTTCCTATCCGGCTGAGGAAGTGATTCGGAAAATCCAGCAATTGGACCCGCGGCTGGAAGACTTCATTCCGCTTTATCTTCATTTGCTTTCTATGCAGAGTGATCGCTATCAGTTTCCGAAACATCTGGAAGGGGAAAACCTTCGTCTGGCAATTCTGGATGCGCTTTCTGTATTTGTTCTTGTGAAAGAACAGACACCCGTTCTGTTGCTTCTGGAAGATTGGCAATGGACGGACGAAGCTTCGCAATATGGCTTCAAACAGATCCTCGAAATGCTTCCGGAGCAAAGAATTCTGGCGGTAGCGAGTTACCGGCCCGATTCGTCGCTCGTTTGGGGAGAAACCCGGAATCATACACAAATTTATCTGGAACCGCTGGAATTAACTGCCTCGCGAGAAATGATGCGATCTCTGCTGGATGCAGAGGATGTGAGCGATTCACTTGCGCAGCTGATTTACGATCGATCCGGTGGAAATCCATTTTTTGTAGAAGAGATTTGTCTGAATTTAAAAGAGGAAGGAAAGGTCAAAGTGGAAAATGGCACAGCTATGTTGAGCAGCGCTCCGGAAATTCTTCGTTTGCCTGAAACGATCCAGGCATTGATTCTGAGCCGGCTCGACAGGCTCAGCCGTAAGACGAAGGAACTGTTGCAAACAGCCGCGGTGATTGGCCGTGAGTTTACGCGAACGATTCTCCAGCGCGTTATGGGAAATGAACCTGGTCTGGCCTCTTCCTTAACCACGCTCAAGACTCTAGGTTTGATTCAGCAAGTCAATGTATTGCCTGAGCCGGCGTATAAGTTTCGTCATGCGATGACGCAGGAAGTTGCTTACGACTCTCTTCTTGGGCATGAAAAAAAGCAAATCCATCAGCTTGTTGCGGAAGCGATCGAAGAATTCTATAAGGAACGTCTGGAAGAGCACTTTGACTTTCTTGCAGAACATTTCAGCCGGGCCGACCACTGGTCGAAGGCTGTTGAGTATGGAATGAAATCATCGGAAAAAGCGAGAGCACTCGGTCAATTTTCAGAAGCTTTGAATATTTTGAAGAAGTCGGAAGTGTGGCTTCGCAGGCTTCCGGAAAATCCTTCCCGGGACGCGCTGAAGATTGATTTGATGTTGCGTGAAGAACGTTTGTGCGAGACGTTAGGGATCCGGGACCGCCAGGAAGAAATATTGCAGGAACTTCTGGCTGCTTTGAAAAATGCGGACGATCAGCCGCGGCAGATGGAAGTGTACAGAAGGCAAGGCGAATTGATGACTCTGCTGACTCGATTCGATGCGGCAGAAGCGGCGCTGCAGGAATCTCTGTCTCTGAGTGAATCGATGCAAGACCGTTCCGGAGAAAGAAACGCATGGAGAAGCATCGGATTCATGAGATGGCATCAGGGGAGGAACGAAGACGCAGTTGCAAGCAACCAGAAGGCGCTGATCATCGATCGCGAAAGAGGCGACCAGGAAGCGCTTGCCACCGACCTGACGAATATGGGTTCGGTTTTGCGCAATCACGGAGATCACCAGGCAGCCCTTGCCTGTCTGGAAGAAGCTTTGAAGTTGTACGAGCAAATCAATGATCCGGTCAAACACGCTGCTGCTCTGAACATGCTGGGCAACGTTCATCGCGAGCTTGGCAACGCGGACGAGGCGATGCATTACATCCAGGCTGCCATGGCTGAGAGCACGCGCTACCGGTTAGTGATCATGCAGTCTTTCCATTTGACGTCGCTCGCAAATATGTGCTGGCAAGAAGGAAAACTGGAAGAATGTCTGGAGCTGCAAAAACGGGCTGTGGACATAAACAGAAAGTCCCACTACGCGGATGGACTCGCGACTTCATTAAGAATGGTGGGAGAGACGCTGCAAGGAATGGCCCGGAATGCGGAAGCGCTCCCTTATCTGGAGGAAGCCGTATCTTTGTTTTCCAGATTGCAAGATTCGCGGAATGAAGCTGCTTTGCTTAACAAGATTGCGACCCTCTATGAAGAGCAGGAATTGTGGAACGAAACTCTCAACGTTCAGCAGAAACTGAAAGCAGTATACGGATCGATGGATAATCGGAAAGGGCTTGTTGAAGTGGCCGATTTGATGGCGAAAGTTTGTCGCAAGAAAGGGGATTTCGGATCAGCCATCCAGTATTACCGTGAAGCAATCGGAGAACTGGATTCAACCTGTGATTCTGCAATCATTGCAGCGATATTAAATTCTATTGCGATTCTGGAATGGAAAGGCGGTGATTTCGAAGCCGCGTTGAAAGATTATCAAAGCGCGCTGGAGATTTTTGTGGATCTTGGGGATGACGTACACAGCGGGTTGATCATGAACAGTATCGGACTAACTTTAAAAAGTATGCAGAGGACTCAAGAAGCGTTCACCACATTAGAAGAAGCGGTTGTCCTGAACAGGCGGACAGGTCAACGAAAACTGGAAGGGCACTCTCTGGCCGCAATCGCAGATTTGCATAGCGAGAGTGGCCAGACCGATCTGGCAATGAAGTACTATCAGGACGCTCTGCGAATCAAACGGGAGACGGGAGACACAAAAGGTGAAGCCTGGATGTTGTATCACCTTGCCCGTTTGCAATCACTCATCAGTACTGAAACCAGAATCGAAGATTACATGGTGGAAGCGGAAAAAATGGTAACTGACTTTGGCGATCAAAAGCTGAAGGATGCGTGGAAAGAATTGCAGCGCACAGCTAAAAATACAAAAGGAGGAGATCGTGCCTAGATATATTATTGAACGGAGCGTTCCAGGTTTAACAAAGGATGCCTGGCAGGCAGCTTCTATCAAATCCAAGGAAGTGCTGGCAGGCATGCCGGAAGTTGTTTGGATTAAAAGTTACGTTTCCGAAGCGGAAGGCAAAATTTACTGTGAATACGA
>JBKKAT010000712.1:0-3730 GCA_046714535.1 Acidobacteriota bacterium
ATGTTGACTCCGGCGATCTCTGTACTCAGTGCAGTAGAAGGCCTGGAAATAGCAACTCCCTTTTTCAGCCCGTATGTCGTACCCATCACAGTCATTATCCTGGTTGGTCTCTTCCTGTTTCAAAGAAGAGGCACTGCCGGAGTCGGAGCCATTTTTGGTCCCATCATTATTGTTTGGTTTTTGACTCTTGCGATTTTGGGAATCGTGAACCTTTTCCACCAGCCTTCCGTTTTGCGTGCCATCAATCCGCTTTATGCAATTCATTTCTTTCAACAAAATGGTTTCCAGGGGTACTTAGTACTCGGCGCAGTTTTTCTTGTAGCTACGGGGGGAGAAGCTTTGTATGCGGATCTAGGTCACTTCGGCGAAAAACCAATTCAAATCGATTGGTTCCTTTTTGTTGGTCCTGCCCTGCTTTTGAATTATTTCGGTCAGGGAGCCCTGCTGCTTTCTAATCCGGAAACGGCGGTCAATCCGTTTTATCATCTGGCTCCTAACTGGGCACTTTATCCTCTTGTCATCCTTGCAACGATGGCAACCATCATCGCATCGCAAGCCGTCATCTCCGGTGTTTTTTCTCTCACCCGCCAAGCGGCACAACTGGGCTACATGCCAAGAGTGAACATCGTTCATACGTCGTCCAGAGAGATCGGTCAAATCTACATCCCTGGGGCAAATTGGGGATTGATGGTCGCAACGATCGCGTTGGTGCTCACTTTCAGGAGTTCCAGTAATCTGGCCGCCGCTTATGGTGTCGCCATCACAAGCACGATGATCATCACAACCTTGCTTGCTTATTTTGTAGCAAGACACATCTGGCACTGGTCCCTGTATCGCGCTCTGCTGGTGACCGTTGGATTCCTGTTTGTTGACGCTGCGTTTTTTGGAGCCAACATCATAAAAATTATGCAAGGTGGATGGGTACCATTACTAATCGGACTCCTTGTATACACGGTATTCGCAACATGGAAAAAGGGGCGCGACCTTCTGGCGATGAAACTGCGGCAGGGCATGATTACTCTTGAGGACTTCGTAAAGGACGTCGCAAACAATGGAATTACGCGCGTTCCAGGGACGGCGATTTTTCTTACAGGGGATCCGGATGGCACCCCGATCGCGATGCTTCACAACATCAAACACAACCAGGTGTTGCACAAACAAAATATCGTTGTGACGGTGCTTACGGAAGAAATACCGCATGTTGCAGAAAAAGACAGGATCAATGTAAGAAATCTGGAATATGGATTTTACAAAGTATTAGTCCGATATGGTTTTATGGAAGATCCTGATATTCCGCGAGTGCTTCTTGAGCTAAAAAAGCGAAATGGTTTGGACTTAAACCCCGAAGCTGCTACCTATATCATGAGCCGCAATACTTTGATCCCTTCAAAAATTCCCGGAATGGCGATCTGGCGCGAAAAACTCTTTGTGTTCCTCACGCGTAACGCTTCCCGCGCGAATGAATTCTTCCGCCTTCCCGCAAATCGCGTTGTCGAACTCGGAATGCAAATCGAGATTTAGCTTCAACGCAAAGCCATAAAAACGCAAAGTATAATGAGCAGATGCCACGCAGAGACTCACTCCGTTATCTTGTCGCCATCATCCTTTTGCTGATTTCCCGATGGAAACTTCGTCAGTGGTATCAGTTTGAAGAAATTCCAAACTATATTCTCTCTGCCATCCTTTTTCTTGCCGCTCTCACAATAGCTGCGGGTCCAATTCTCAAAAACCGCCTGAAGGAACTCTCCGGATTTCGAATGCTGATTCTGGTCATCCTGATCATGCTTTCGCTTCCCTGGGCGGAATGGTTTCAACTCAGCATGCCTTTTGCAAGAGAGGATTGGAGTCAGCAGATCCTTGACCAAACATTATTTTTGACTTGTTGTTTCTTCTTTTTTTCGCTTGTGCCAGGACTTGTGGAAAAAATACAAGAAGTCACCGGAACCCTCCTCTCCATACTCTCCAGAAAGACAATCATCGTTCCGTTGATTCTCATTCTATTTTTCTGCATCACATCTTGGATTGGAATCTTCCTCTCCCAAAGAACGATTACGATTTCTGATTCCGGGAGTCATTTATTTCAAGCAAAAATTTTTTCCCAACTGAAACTTACCGCTCCGGTTCCGCCTGCCTCTGAATTCTTTAACTATCAGAATGACAGCCTGGTCATGCATGAGGGAAAATGGTTCAGCGTATATTTGCCCGGATTTCCCTTGATGCTTGCTATAGCATCATTCCTCAACGCTGAATGGTTTGTTCCGCCACTTCTTGGCGTTTTTACTCTTGCTATCTGGGTTGCTTATATCGATCGGTGGCATAGCCGCCGGGTTGCGATTTTCTTCGGAATGCTATTCGCCTCCTCCCCATTTCTCTTGCTTCAATCTTCAACAATTATGGTTCATGTTGCAGAGTTATTTTTCGCAAGCGCCGTCATTTACCTGGTCCGGCTTGAAACCGAGGAATCCACCCTCCTGCGTTGTATTTTGTTAGCAATGACTCTCTTGTTGGCCATGTTAACTCGTGGATTTTCCCTCCTGCCCTTTTTGTCTCCGGTTCTGGCATATGGTTTCATCCGACGGAGTTCCTGGAAAACTCCAGCATTTGGATTGGTTGGCATTTTTACGGGGATTGCGTTCATAGCGCTCTACCAATGGAAGACAACCGGAAACCCCACGCTCTCCCCGTATAATCTGGAATTTCCGGGAAACAGTTATGGCTTCGGGGAAACACTGTTTGGTCAGATCCACACTCCGCTGCGTGGGTTGGAGCAACTCTCGAATTATCTGCTCGGTCTGAATCATTGGCTCACGGGGTGGTATTCCGGATCACTGTTCTTCATTTTCAGTTTTATGATTCTCAGAAGTTCAGCAGGCGTTTGGGATCGATTGCTACTCTCCTCCTGTTTTTGTCTCGCCACTTTTTATTACTTTTTCGTTGGTCAGGATCTCTTCATAGGACCTCGTTATTTGTTGGTTTGCTCGCCGATCTTATTGTTGTTTGTAGCGAGGTGTTTGGATCTGCAAAGCTCCCGGGTAACCGCCGCCCTTGTGGTGTGTCTGGTTGCTTCCTTGCCCGTTAAAATACCGAAACTTGTTTCAGCCTGGATTCCCGTTTCCGGTCTTGCGGAGAAGATTGAATCGCTTCACGGAGAAAAGGCGCTCATTTTTCTTCCGGAAAAAGAACAATTCGGAGTGAACTTAAATGATCCATTCTTGAAACATTCTTATATTCTTTGCAGGGATTTGGGAAAAAGAAATCAAGAAGTGATTCAAACATTCCCGAACCATCATCCATATTATTTTGGAATGTCGACGATTCAGGGGAAAGGAGGAATTTCAGGCGCCTTTGAACTTTCGGAGGAGCGGCCTGACAAAGAAACGGAGTCTATCAGTTATTTTCGACTTGCTTTGACGATGCATTCTTCCATGAGTCAGATTGAGAAAGATTTTTTCGACTTGTCCTACATGGGTCCCATTGCCGGGGGCGATCCCATAGCAAAACTCAATTTTGTTGATCGATCATTTTCTGAATCTCAGAAAACGGAAAGCCTGCAAAATCGTTTTCGGGACGCCCTCTATCACAGTGCTGCGGCAATCCTGCTTCCAAGGGTGGCGTTTTACGAAAACAAACTGCAATGGAAAAAATCTTTCGAACCCGGGAAATTCCGAATGCATTTTGTAAACGCGAAACATCTGATGGCATCTTCAGGCGAGTTGGGAAAGGGGCTTTC
>JBKKAT010000713.1:0-2726 GCA_046714535.1 Acidobacteriota bacterium
GAACGAGCAGGCCCGTCAAGGCGGCTAACAGCACTGTGGTCTTGAGTGTATTGAAGCTCAACATATGTCCTTTAATTAACCTCGATTTGCCATCTCTCGGAGATGACAACGCAATTTGCCAGCCAAAGTTACCTCGCTCATCGGCTGCACCCACGTCCCAATTGGCTCCGCGAAAGGAGATTGGATCGATGCTCGTGCCGTTAGTTGCGAGAGGGAGAACCACGAATCAGCCCAGCAGGGATCAGCCGGAGCTCCGTGGCAATGAATTTTAAGTAGATGCTACATTTCGGTTGAGGCAAAAACGCATGAAGATCATAGCAGGATGGGTCGACGACGTCCAGCTTCCGCATTGACTCACCTAAAAACATCCCGAAGTTGATTCGTTGCCTCACGTAAGAATCATCCCGAAATGATCTCAAACAAGTACCCTTCCTGGGACGAAAGTCACGGGAGGTACCATGAGGCTAAGGATGATGGAAAAGAGAGCGGTAATAGGAGTGACGGCAGAGAAGTATCGGAAGGCCCGCAAGAAGCAGAAGGGTGCAGTTTTGGAACAGCTGGTTGAATCGACCGGATACAGCAGACGGTATGCGGCGTGGCTGCTGCGCCACCACGGTAGGCGAACGTTGACGGGCAAAACCATCGTTGTCGGTGATGCCACCAAGAAGAAGAGAGTCAGAAAGCGACCGCGGGCCTACGAGGGTGAAGTAGTAGAGGCGCTCAAGAAGATCTGGATGATCCTGGATTGCATTTGCGGGAAGCGACTACGCGTTGCGATTGGAGAGATCATCCCGGTGCTGAGAAGGAACTTTGAGATTCAACTGAGCACTGATGACGAGTTGAAACTTCAAAAGATGAGTGCGGCTACGATCGATAGGCTGTTGGCGAGTGAGAGGAAGAAGTTCAACCTCAAAGGGAGATCCCGAACAAAACCGGGGACCTTGCTCAAGCACCAGATTCCTATTCGAACATTCTCGGATTGGGATGAGAGCAAACCAGGGTTTGTAGAGATCGATCTAGTCGGCCATGACGGCGGAAATGGTAGTGGGGACTTCTGTCAGACCTTGGATGTGACAGATGTGCATACAGGGTGGACTGAAACAGAGGCAGTACGCAATAAGGCACAGGTATGGGTCTTCAAGGGTCTTACCGTGATCAGGAAGCGGTTACCCTTTCAGCTACTTGGAATTGATTCAGATAACGGCAGCGAATTCATCAACCACGAGCTCAATCGCTACTGCATCGGAGAGCAGATTACCTTCACCCGAGCCAGGCCTCATCGGAAGAACGACAACTGCTTCGTGGAAGAAAAGAACTGGTCGGTGGTAAGACGAAACGTTGGGTATGGGCGTTATGATACCGGCGAAGAATTGGAAGTACTAAACGAGCTGTATTCTCATTTGAGGCTGTACACCAACTACTTCCTGCCGACGATGAAGCTGGTTAAGAAAGAGAGAGTTGGCAGTCGTGTGAAGAAGACTTATGACCAGCCAAAAACACCATACAAACGAGTTCTTGAGTCGTCGTTCGTGAAGTCGGCTCAGAAGAGACGGCTGAGCGAGACTCACAGGCAGCTGAACCCCGCCCAACTCAAGAGGAATATCACAAGGCTTCAAAAGAGACTGGAGGATCTGGCGATCAGGAAAGAAAGGGTCAAGGATGCGACACAAGCCAGAATGACGGAGCCCAAGGTTGGTGCTACAACCCCGACGATACCGTCAGCATTAAAATCAACGCGAGTCGCTCGGCAAAAGAGCAAGATCTTGGGCGGAGGTCCCCGAGCATGAAGATCAAAGAAACCTCTCGATGGTTTGCTGCCAATGGTTCCATGCTTGAGGCTGCTTTCTTGCTGTCTGACGGAGCCTTCAAGTTGTTCGTCTATATCTGTCTGACCGCCGACAGAGAGACCGGTAGGTTGCGAATAGCTCAGGGGGACCTTGCCCGTGCGCTGGGCAAATCCCGTGGATCAGTCAATTCATATATGGATGAACTTTCGCGAAAAGGAGCCTGTCTAGTAAGGCCGGCGCCTAATCAACACCAACCGGGTGAGATCGAAGTGACGGATACTTTCTGGCCGTATTACAAACAGAAAGAGCATTCCTGTGATGTACAGAGTAATTATCTGGATCAGATCCGCAACTGGCTGCTGCAGTACCCGATCGTCCGGTCATCGTGGGGAGTAGCAGACCAAAAGCTTGCGGCCGAGTTGTTCGGAAAGGGGGTTGCGCTTGAGCAGATTGAGAAGGCGTTGCTCCTTGGGGTCTGCCGAAAGTACATGGCGGATCTCAACTCCACGACTCCAACTCCGATCTACAGTCTCGCCTACTTTGTAGAGATTCTCGAAGAGGTTGCGCAAACTGAGGTAGCTGACGACTACTGGGAATATCTGCGGCGGCGAGTAAAGGATTTTGACGGCGCTTGGCAAGATCGGTTCACCTCGCCTCGCCGATGCACTACTCCGCGGACGAATGACTTCGGAGGAGCTCGCTAGTGGTCAATCACATCTGTCCTTTTCCACTTTTCCACAGCGGTGCCTGTTCAAAGTTTGAACAGGCACCCGCGAGGTTTGAGCCTAAAAAAAGGGAAGAGACGAGATGATATTGTTCTAAAATCGAAAGACAATTTCGGGATGATTTTGAAATGAGGCAACGATACACATTTGGGGATGTTTTTTACGTGAGGCAACGGTAGCTCCCGACGAAAACCATGACAGGTACGCTCGAGAT
>JBKKAT010000714.1:0-9874 GCA_046714535.1 Acidobacteriota bacterium
GGCGTAGAGAAACCGCTGGCGAAAAAAAGCCGCATGGCTGTCGGGTGCGGAGGGCCGCTCTGGGTGAGGCGTTTCTTAGGCGCCGAGTTGAGAGGGTAGGTGGGCGGTTGGAGGTCGTCAAGCTCTCAGAATCGTCATTCCATTTCAGTTGCGATGTGCTGACCACCGACTTCAGGGTTGATCAATTTTTGGATTTCAGTCCGCAAAGTGTCTGTGTTTTTCGTCTGGCACTCCCAGATAATCGATACGCGCCAGCCTGATACTTCAAGTGCTCGCTGAGCATTGATGTCTCTATCGACGTTTTTTGCGAGCTTAGGTAGCCAAAAATCTAACCTGCTTTTAGGCGTGTACGCGTATTTGCAGCTAGGGTGCCTGTGCCAGAAGCAACCATGAACGAATAAGCACAGTCTATATTTAGGAAATACTAAGTCTGGTTTCCCCGGCAGGTCTTTTCTGTGCAGACGATATCGAAGGCCCATCTCATGACATACCGACCGAACGATCATTTCGGGCTTGGTGTTTTTCCCTTTGATTCGGGACATATTTTTAGAACGTTGATCCTGGGTGACTATGTCTGCATTCATAAGTACGTAAACGCCTTTAGTTATATTATGAAGGCTCATCTCAAGGGGGGGCTAACAACCAAATTCAGGCGCAATGTTATGAGGTAATAAAATCTTCTGTTATGACTTGTTGGCGTTGATCATGGCGGCGGCCTTAGAGAACGCTTTGGCGATGAATTTTCGAAGAGATATTTCTGTTTTAATTGATAGTTCTAATGTTTCGTTTTGAAGTCTTATTAAAATGACTGTCTGGCGCATCAGTTCTTCCGAACTTATTTTGGTGTTTTCTGAGCGATTTTTTGATATTAGCCATTCTTCTGCAATAGCTAGGGACAGTGCTTTAGATGCTGATAATGATGGGCGTTCAGTAATTTGAATGATCGCATCTTCAGGTAAGCTCTTCAGCAGTGCCCAGCGATCTGGATGTTCCTCTCCACGATCAAAGAGCTCTTTTCTAACCCATAGTCTTTGAAAAGTGTTACGTGCACCGCCATTAAATCTTGACAGGGCAGCATTAGAAAGTTCATCTTCTAGGTTCAGTTTGAATCGCCAGATCACGACGGAAGGAAGCATCGCGGTAGCGATATAAGCCCAAACATCATTGCGCAGTAACTCTCCAGAACGAAGTGTGTTTAAAGAGCAGAGCTCAATGCATACCTCGTTGTCAAAATTACTGCGCGACTTTGAGGTTTTGCTAAGCGGATATCCATTGTTAGTGGCAATAGAAAGAATTCTTGAACATAAATCAGATAAAAAATTTTCATCTATACGACTACCACCACTAGCGCCATAGCTTTTTCCAGGGATGCCTCTTATAAAGGCTTGCGCAGACGGCGAGTCAATTTTGGCTTGAAGCTCTTGAAGTGTTCTTTGTACAGCCAGCTTTGTAAGCCGAGGAAAGAGAACTGTATTCATTTTTATGCGAGCTCAGGTAGCTTTGATAACGAAAGGAGTGCAGCCCGAAAGTCTCCGGGCTTTTGTATGCTAAAATCTTTTAATTGTTTAATTGTTAAATTACCAAAAGCCGTTTTCAGCCAAGTAAAAACATAAGCTCCTAAAGTACCGTCTTCGTATTCACTTGCGCGAGTTTGGAAATCATGTGTTGGTAGTACTCTATCGACGATTTGAGAAATTACGTCATTAAGTACTACTTGCAACGTGAACGGATCTTGCTGCTGAAAGCGTTTGACAAAAGCAGGGTGATCTGAATTCAAGTAAAGCCTTATCGCACTCGAGAAAGAGTAATCTAAAGTATCAGGCTGCCAGTGCAAATACCAAAGGGCATCAGCTTCAGGTCTATTTTTAAAAACCTCACTGAGACTGATTTCTTCTACGGGAAATCTTGGTTCGCCGCCCTCGAGTCTAATGTCTTTAATATCTGTCCATAACTTTGATCCAGCTACGTTTGGGACTAACAAATTTTGCGAAAATGTTTCTTCTTTGAGTACAATTTGCGTATTTATAAATAGTCTTTTTGAAAGAGGCGTTTTGAAGATTGATAGCTCTATATTGGTAGATTTAGAACGGTAGGTTAACGGCGTTCTATGGGCTAACCACATTTCTTTAGGTAGGCGTCCCTCACCAGAACCGAGGTGAACGATCAATTCTAAAACCAAACGGCTTTTCGGATGACCTAGATCCTCCGCAATTTTTGACCAATTCAATTCAATATCGCGTACTAATTTTATTGAAGAAGAGTAGTCCCAGTGAAGTAGGTAGTCTTCAACTGGTAGAAGCGGTGACTCATCTACTGATATAAGCCAAGAGGTATAGGGTACAGAATCGTCTGATATAGTTAGAAATGGAAAGGCAATACGTTTGTTCATTGCGATTCCGCCCCTATAAGATCCACTTTGAGGGTTGTGGCATATCCTTGAGGTATATGCACGCGAATTTCATATGTGCCGCTGGTTGATCCAATAATCAATCTGTCGGAGGCTGTAGATAGAGCAGGATTAAGTTTATGATGGATATCAATAACTTTAGGGCGAATTGGAAGTAGCGTATCTTCGCTTAAAGCTGCCCCGTCTGCTGCCAACATAGGCGTAGCCCGGATTTGCATATGTTCGTCGATGGTAAGTATTTTGACTGTTACCTCGAAAGTCGCAATAATTTTTTTTCCGAATGAGTCGATTTTAATAAAAGTTGGATTAGATATCCCACTTTTATTAAATTTTATTGATAAGCTTGGGGCTAGTGTGCGATTAGGCGCACCTCCTTGTCCATCAATACTTGTTAAGATTTGTCCAATTGCCCCTGCGGCTGCTGCCAGCGAGTGTGCTGACGTACCATGTTGATCGACTGTGATTAATGGTGATGTGAACTGTATTGCCTCATCTTTAATTCGTTTTAATGCAATAGTTACATAGCTTTTATCATCTTCATTGTCAATTATTTTGGGTTGCCAGTCATCATGCGCAGGAGGTTCTGCTTTTGCGAAGGCATGTTGAACACGTTCATCAGCGATAAATACGCCTGCCCATTCGACACGTTCATCTGGTAGTGAATTTCCTTCATAGTATTTTACTACAAGTTCTACAGGACGCATTAACGCGATATGGCACGATACTGAAGGAATCAGTGTGTCTTGAGGAGAGGTAAGTGGCGTTCTCTTACCGCGAATTCCTTTAATTAACGAAAGCTGTCCTAAAGTCTTGGCGGGCTTATATCGTTTAATCGAAATAGTATCTTTTTGAGATGTCCGTATTTTTTTAATGGCTGCTGCGTATAAGTCTAAAGGCGGAAAATTTTCAGGTAGAGGTAGAGTGTATGGCTTTCCATCTATTTCTATTTGAAAATCAATTTTTTTAGTCTTGGGTGTATCTAGGGTTAACCGAGGCCAAAAGTTCCATAATAGACTTTCTTGGATTAAGCCTGCCAAGACATCTGTTGAGTGCTCAATAAATGGATCCAGAATCATAATTGAGGTGCCGGTTTGGCTTTCTACTCGTTTGGGTAACCCTATCTCGGTGGCTAGTTTTAAAGCTTCTGGCCCCTCAATAGGATCAACGAAATCATCGTGTTTTTTATGTCCCCACCAATGCCTGCCAGTGAAACGCTGCACTTGAGTATCACTTATGAATTTCTCGTGTTGAAGGCCCAGGTGACATCCCATTAAGCGTTGAACTATCGTTGAATCAAATGTGGTCAGGCTGTTTACTATTATAGTTTCGCAGTTACTGGCTTGGTATAAGGACGCTTTTCCAAAACCGTAAGTCCCACCACGGTTTTGGGTGTCGTGATTAGAGCCAAAGTTTCTCATGAAGTTAATGAAATTAGTCTGGGTTGTCCCCGGAGGTACGCAGTCTGCTCGTGTGGGTCCCATCAATCCTAAAGTTTGGTAGTCACAAATCTCCAGAACTCTTGGTGTCTTTGAGTTTAAAAAAAATAGTAATTTATCTTTTGATGTTCTGTCTGATGGCAGATCAGAGAAAAATACCGTTTTTAGTATATTAATTTGTGTTGGGTTTAGCGTTCTTATACGAATAAGTATTGTCGGGCCGCTCCCAGGTATTGTTGCATCACAGCTATTTTGAATCGCCTCGCGTAATACCATCTGTAGTGAGTTTAAACTAGGAGCCCCAAGGAGTTTTCTTAGTCCACCATCGCCTATGTTTCCAGATGGTGCATATGGCTCTGGGTAAATGCTTACCTTGTAAGACATGAAATTAGCTTCCTCAAAATTAAAATTTGTTCATTGAATTCTAGTTTCGAGTTAGAAGCGAGGCGGAGATCTATCTCGTAATTGATACTACCGATACCGTTCGGTACGTGTCCTTGGGTGAACTCGTTCCTTGTTATTTTTGGGAATTTTTCATCGACCGCATAAAAGCATGTTTGATGGATACAAAATTTGTACCTGTCCCATTGTTCTATGTTGGAGCTGTTATAGCCGATTTTTTTAAGCTTTTCGTATATGTCTTGAGAATTTGAGGACATTTCTAATATACGGTTAACTAATTTGGATACTGAAATGGAACCATTCGCAACCTCTTCAAAAATAATGTGGTTTATGAAAAGCTGTCCATTTTTTGGTGCCTCAAGTTGGTCGATTGACGCTATGGAAACTAAGGGGGATGAAATTTGTTTTGAGGATTTTACTTCTATGGCAAAATCGCCAGCGCGAAAATCGTATCTTTCTGATAGGGGGCCCCGCCAGGCTTTCCACGCTAAAGGGTCTATAGATAGCAAGCGTTCCAGCAGTGCTAATTCACCTAAAAGTCCGACAACTACTTCTAAAGATATTTCCGAAGCTGGCGGGGATAGAAGCGCTTTGAAGTCCGATATCGTGCCGCTTATCGCCTCAGAGGAGTTTTTACCCTGCTTTATCCTATTGAGTAACTCTATAACGACGTCTGAGAATACCGAATCCAAATGCGAGGAGTGGCAAGTAATGTCTGCATAACGTGAAAATTTTCCATGAAGCTGAAAACGAATTAAATTTATAGAGAGGACTTTGGTAGATAGTTCCACTAAAGAGTTATAGTTACCGGTCAGAGGAATTAGAATGCGAGCTTCACTACTTTTACTCAGCGCATAGCGCACCTTCCCAAATCCGGTTTCTACTGCGCTTGGAAGTGTCAAGGTTTCCTCATTAGAGGAAACCTTGTTTTCTAGTCGAAGAAGCTTCCATTGAGCTAATGGAAAATCGTTGCTATCTGACACCGGCAGCCTCTGATTGTGCTAATTCCTCTTGTTCAATCGCATCCAGCTCGTCCGCTGAGATAGCGTCAAGAGAGATTGAAACATATCCTCCGGCCGCTCTCTCATCCCCAGGGAACACGATCCCTACGCCAATTAAATCGCCTGCGGCATTTAAATCGCTGCGTGATTGCTTTGAACTGGGGCTTGGTTTTGAGTTTTTATCAATTGGATAGATTAATAGTAGAGGTATCTCCCCTACTATAGATGATCGAAACTTCTTAAGTGTTGACCAGTCGTCGCTTGTAGGTTTTTCGTCAGTTGAGCAATCGAGCAAAATATCTCGACGAGACATTAATGCTTTAATATTTGCGATTTCGCCATTTGTATCAAGTGCTGCACGATTTACCATTCGTACATTCTTAATTGTACCAAGTGGAACATCAGATAGCGCGCCGTTAGCGGTTTCATAAATTCCGATATTCCATTTAAGTAGTTTTGGACTTACATTCTCTATGTACGATAATATAGTTTTTGTGCCCAAACTATGACGTGAGTCATGTAAGGTATAAGAGCGCAAGAATTTTGATACCAGTGCTAAAGGCACATCTCTAAATATTTTCTTTCCACTTATATCTGTAAAGGTACCCATTTCTGCTGCTTGCGATAGCAGTTCTGCGGCTGCTTTCCAGTTGTTTGATATCTCTTCATGATCCACATAATTCAGTCGTATGGACTGTATATGTTTACCCGAGTAGCTTAAGTCACATGTCTTAGCAGCACGCATTTTTGTGGCTGCGGTGATTGCCAACCCAGGCAGCGTTCGAATTCGAACCGCAAAGTCAGTTGGCGTCATTGAATCTTTATATTGTGCTATATCTACCCGGATTTCCGACTCGATCTCTGCCAAATCCCTGAATGCCCTAAATAGTTCTGTTGGCATCCACAGGCGGGGGAGATCTTCATAGTTATGCCTATAGCCAAACCATCGACCCATCTGCAAAAGCGTATCATACTGCTTTGTAGAACTTCTTAAGAAGTAACTAACCATTAGTCCTTCAAGCGTCAACCCGCGGGCCAATATCGACCCACCTACAACTACGTATTTTTTTGCTGGCCCTGTGTAATCGATTCTGTCATTGCTTGCGCCATTTTCAATTACGAATTTAATGTTTTCGATAACTGTCTCTAAAAACTCCTCCAGTTCAGTAAAGAGAACTTGTGGGGCAGCAGTTAAAGACTCAGTTGGAATTGCTACGCTCTCCTTCTCCCATATGCTTTTCATGTGCTCTCTAATCTTTGAGTTCTTATGAAGAATATCCTCTTGGTTTTTCTGTAACCAAGCTTCCATAAGGGACGCAACGCGCTCATGAAGCACGACGAAGGGAGATGTATGTACTAACATGGTCATGTGTTCTTTGTTATCGCCACGAACTATTCGGGCTGCACAACACATTATGAAATATAATAGAGCCTGCTCTAAGCTCTTATTCATTTTTGGATAAAATGAGTCTTTCAGTTTTATGGATGTTGGCTGTAAGGTCGCGGAGTCTTCATCATTTACGAAGCGTACCATATTAAGTTCTTGTTCATCTGGAGTATCATCGTCTGCATTCAATGGGGGGCGCCCGAACAGTTTTTCGGCGCCAAAATAATCTTTAGGTAAAGGTAGGCTTGTTATAAAGTCCCTTGGATATAGGTCGTCTAATCCTGATTTATCCGTAGGGAAGGGGTTTATCAAAACATTAGCAAAGGGGGTGGCGGTATAACCTATGTATGAAATACAAGGTATTGATTGTATGATTTTGCGAATTAGTTTGTTTATAGAGGTGATATCTAGTTCTTTGGATGCAGAGTTTACGGACGCTTGGTCGCATTCGTCATCAATTACAAGTACTTTTAGGCGCCTTAGGTTCATTGGGTATGTGGAGTTGATTGTTTCTAGCAGACGGCTTAATGGAGCGACGTTCTTTTTGACTACTGCTAGCTGAGCATTCTCCGGCGCTAAGCCGGGAAATCCTCCGTTAGTCAAACCTCGAAAATCACCTTGGTCCGTTGTCAATAAATTCCATCTTTCTGGGATTCGATTTACGATGTCCGCTTCTAATCTTCTTTGAGTTTGCTGACGAAGTTTGTCAGTTAGGCCTGCTAAAATTATTACTGTATTGTAACCAGCATCAATCGATTTGGCGATGACGGCTGCCATGTTTGCTGTTTTTCCGGATTGAACGTAACCGAGTACTAATCCTCGACAGGAAAACTTTATTTTATGAGGGCTTTCTAAGAGTGAAACTACTTCGCTTGACGATGAATTTATGCTTCTAACTGTATCGTCTAACCAACCCTTTTCTTCTTTTATGTAACCCTCGAACGCTGGCCAGTGACGATCTCCAGGTTTTGGCCCCAAGTACCAATCAGGTCTTTTGCTAAACATGGATCCATGACGAAGAGTTTCAATTTCTTCGTAATCCTTTCGAATTATTTTTTCCGCTTCAAGCAAATAATTTTCGTGTTCAGGGGTCAGCTCTCCTAGTATTTTTTGTAGAGAGCGTCTAACTATGTCTACGGCTCCACCGATGCTGTCAGATTCTGGAAGAGCTCTGCGAATTTGGTCTACCCATCCCGCTAATTGAGGTGAGGTCACGGCGAATTTTCCTTTTCTTGTGGGTGGCTAAATAATGGCACGTAATCGTGAAGAGGTCGATTTTTTAGTGATTAAATTTCTCTATGATCGACGCTACTACATTGGCCATCTGCATTGCTAGGTAGGGAGGAACCGCGTTTCCGACCTGATGAAATTGCTGCGTACGGTTACCTTCGAAAAAGTAATTATCTGGAAAGGTCTGTAGTCTTGCAGCCTCTCGCACTGTCAAGCTTCGACATAGGGATGGGTCCGGATGTATGAAATAATGTCCGTCTTTAGATATATGGCTAGTTATCGTGGTGGAGGGGGCAGACCCTATTTGAACTTTAAAACGATCACAGAATTTTCCAGTTTCCCAATTCTTATGGTCGGGTGCTAAGCCAGGTAGATCAAATTCTTTATGTCCTTTTGGCGATCTTCCTTCAGTTTTTGCGTAAATTGCAGCGTACAAATAACGTTTCAGATCGGATGGCATATGACCACGAGCTTCGTGATTTAACCAGACATTGAGGTTTTCATCGGTTAACCATTTGTTTAATAACGGGTGGGGAGTAGCGTCATCACCTTTACTTTTTATAGAGCGCAGGGAGCCGGATGAAGAGTGTTGGAATACTCGCTCACGTGTGCGGCGAAGTTCTTTAACGAAATCGATACGGCCTCGCGCCACAGCTGGCGCTTCTAACTCTTCGAGTTGATTTAGTATTTCGATGTACCATTTTTCCTGCGTGTCTGCATCTTTAGTTAGTTTGCTGCGAAGTGACGGGAGATTGCTGATTATATCATCAACAGTTACACTTTTAGTCTTTTGCAATTTTTCAAAATTAATTGATCGGTCTGACCCATCGATAAGTATTCCGAGCAGAATTACTCTATGCCGCGCCTGCGGGATGCCGTAGTCTTCTGACTGAATAATATATGCGCGTGGATCAATTTTGCTGGGTATTAGCTCTCTAATCGGACTATCACTCTCCACAAACGAGCATATTTTGTAACGAAGACCTGTGTCAGCTTTGCCCAGCGCTATATCTGGTGAGCTTAGGTCTTGCAATATCTTGGGGAAAATACGTTCCCCGTTGACTTTTGAGGATAGTATACCTTTAACGTTTTCCATTAGAAAAATAGCAGGACGATTTTTTTGAATAATCCTTAGGTATTCTAAGTAAAGGAAATGTCGGTGGTCATCTTCGGCTTTATAGTTCGTTTTTCCCATGTTTCGCGAGCGCCCTACCAAAGAGTATGCTTGGCAAGGCGGTCCCCCTATAAGAATCCACGGGCGTTCTTTATCTAGCTTGTTTTTTATTATAGTATCTAGTGTTTCGTTGTCTTCACTATCGCCCAGTGTTAAGCATCGTGCTTCTTCGCCGGCCCTTGTCCAAAGCGATTTTGTGAGCTCGCTAAATGGCGTACTAGTTATCCCGTTGCAATAGTTGTAGTAGTCACTGAGCTTTTCTGGGTGATTCTTTTTAAGAAGTCGGAAGAAGGCTCGCAGGCGCAAAGTTTTTCTAGCGACTGGATCCATTTCAGCAGAGACGATAATTTCAAATCGATTGCCGTTATCGACAGAGGCGAATCCTTCTCCTAGCCCACCAGGGCCTGCAAAAAGATCGACAATTTGAGTAGGTGGTAAAGGTTTCATTAAACTTGACAACTCGTACTATTGCACCAGTTGGGTGCCTGGGGAGGAGGAGGCAGCAGGTACCTTCGTGTTCGGGATTCCAAAATGGTCATTCAGAACGGTCTCTAAAGATATTCTACCCGTTGCCTTGCTGGCTAGGACCTGAGCGATGTTTTGAACCTTTGGTGTGTGTCTATGCTACTTAAGCCTATTTTTTTGAGTATCTGTAAGGATTCAGCCTTTCGGTCTGACGCTGTGCTGATGTGAAAAGGGCTGCCTTTGGCAGCCCTTTTTTTGGAGGTGAGTGCGCAATATTCAATCCCAGCTCAGCGCACCACCAGTCTGATACTCGATCACACGGGTCTCGAAGAAGTTTTTCTCTTTCTTCAAGTCCATGATCTCGCTCATCCA
>JBKKAT010000715.1:0-2564 GCA_046714535.1 Acidobacteriota bacterium
CGTAGTAGGTGGCATCGGTGCCGAACAGCACAGCGTCGCTCCCTAATTTTTCAATCGCCGCGAGAACTGCGCCTGTATCTGCCTGGGAAGTTTCCAGAAAAATTTGCGCATCTTTCTTTTTTCGCGCCTCTTCTGCAACACGGATGGCTTCGTCATGGGGACCGAAAAAACCCATGTGATAGAGAACGAAAGGAACCGCCGGGTATTGTTTCGCCAACCTGTAGATTTTTTCCGGATCGGAATTGGAACCTCTTCTGCCGGAATGAAAAACTGCAACAAGCTTATGTTTTTCTGCTGATCTCAGATATTCATGAATGCGTTCATCGTCTGCACTAAATTGATTGAACTCAGGATGAAATTTTATTCCAACGAAAATTCCCTTTTCTGCGAGTAGTTTTTCCAGATTCGATACGGAACCATCCTTCGGCCTTGCCCAGAAGAGGCCGCGAAACTGTTTGGGATAGCGCTTCACAAAATTGGCTGTTATCTGATTTGTTTTTAGTTCATTGAAATTTTTAGTATCACCGAGGTTTGCGCCATCAAGATTCGAAACCAGGCCATAATGGATGCCGTAGCGATTCATACTTTCCAGCAAAAACTTTTCGCCGATTTCGTATCCACGAAAGGAGCCGATGTGTGTGTGTATGTCGATCAGACAGAACTGTTCTTCTGCAGATGCCGTGAGCGCAAGAAGCATGGGTACAAACACTTTACTTAGTAAAGAGCAGGCGGGACGCCTGCGGCCCATAATGCAGGCGAGGACGCCTGCGGTCCATAATGGCCAATCCAGAACTTTTTTTGATGATTTCATCCCAGATTCCTATTTTCTTCGAGTGTTTTGGATAAGTATAGAGTACGAAGTGACAAGGAGAAAAAGATGAAAGAAATCGTTGGCTTATTTATGCTGCTGTACACGCTGGGCGAAGTGGCATTGGATCGCGAACGTCCGGAAGTATTCTTGTACAAGCTCGAACGTTACTCAAAAGGAAAATCGACGTGCATGTCTTCTCGCCAGTATATCCAGGTTGAGAAACTGGCTGCAGAGAAACACACTTCATGCAAGTGTGGGTAGAAGGATTCCACAACTTCCTTCCGCTGTAGGATCTGCATCCATCGGACCTCTCGGTCCACCTTCCCGCGCTTTCGCGGACCATTCCTCAATCTGAATTTCTACCAGAGTCGTAGCCGCTAAATGCTCCACCGGAGGTTTCTGATAATCCTTTCCCTCCTGACGTCCGGGAAAATACCGCTCAATTGCTTGTTTCAGGATTTCGGCTTTCTCTTCGGGAGCATCCACCGCGCGCCCCTTTCCGAAGCAAATCGCGGAACGGTAATTCATCGAGTGGTATTTGGCCGATCGCGAATAGATCAGACCATCCAGTAAAGTCACCTCGATACAAACCTGCGCTCCACTGACGAGTAGTTGCATCATACGACTGGTTTTTCCTCCATGAATGTAGATCCGGTCCGGTTTTGACAGGTCATAAAAGTAGGAAACCGGAATCACATGCGGACGCCCTTTGATGGTGAAACCAACATGGGCAACGAGTCCTTCCTGCAGAATGTTTGTGGTTTCCTCCGGCACTGCTCTCTCCGGATGTTGAACAATTTTTGATTCGGTAATCATGTCTCCTATTTTCACTGAAAAAGTGGTACCTCGATAGATCCAGTTAATGGTATATTGATGGTACCACTTCAACCATGAATATTTTTTCACTCCAGGACTCTTCTCAAACGCCACTTTTCCGACAGCTCTATGAGGAGTTGAGAGCGGCCATTCTGGGAAACCGTCTCTTAGCCGGGCAAAGACTCCCTTCTACCCGCGCGTTGGCATCAGAGTTAAAGATTTCGCGAAACACTGTACTCAACGCGTATGAACAATTGATGGCAGAGGGTTACATTTATGGAAAAGCCGGATCGGGGAATTACGTTGCGAACATTTCCGTTTCAGTTCCTCCGCACGAAAGGATAAGCAGGAAAAACATTTTGTCGCGACGCGGAAAAGATCTGGCAGAAGCGGTCGTTTCGGTGCCGTCAAGCCGAAGAGCAAAGTTTTCTTTCAGACCGGGAACCCCGGCGCTGGAAATTTTCCCATTTTCGTTTTGGGGAAAACTTCTTTCTAAAAGCTTGCGCGAATTGAGGGCGCGCGACTTTCACTATGGTGATGCGCAAGGCTATCTGCCTTTGCGCCAGGAAATCTCGACTTATCTGAATCGAACCCGTGGCGTGCGTTGTCAGGCCGGTCAGGTCCTGATCGTTAGCGGCTCTCAACAGGCTTTGGATTTGTGTTGCAGGGTACTTTTAGATCCGGAGGATGTTGTGTGGATGGAGGACCCGGGATACAAAGGGGCTCGCGCCGCGTTGAAAAGCTCCGGAGCCAGAATTATTTCTGTGCCGGTCGATGAAGAAGGATTGCAGTGGAAAACGATCAGGCATTCCAACGCGCCTCGCTGTATCTACATCACTCCTTCGCATCAGTTTCCATTGGGAATCACGATGTCTCTGCAGCGGAGGCTTTCCCTTTTGGAGTTCGCACAGGAGCAGAACGGATGGATCCTTGAGGA
>JBKKAT010000716.1:0-2512 GCA_046714535.1 Acidobacteriota bacterium
GGCTCGATAGGAAGCTTGGAGCACAGTGAGCTGTTTTTCGGATTGATCCATGATCGAGTCCCGAAACATCAAGAAATTTGATTGCGCTAGCTGAAGTCTTTCGATCGCGACGTGTACCTCCTGACGAATCAGCGCTTCCGTGGCAGCTTTCCGGATTTGCGCAGCTTCTGCCCGTGCCCTGGCTGCTTGCGTGTTTCCCTGATTTCGATTGAAAAGCGGCAGACGAATCGATACACCAGCAGAAAGGTTCTTGTCCTGATCGGTCAATGGAACCGGATTGCCGGAAGCATCAATGCCGAACTGATCAAACGCGGAACGTTCATTGCTCACTCCCACAAAAGCATCCAGATCGGATATGCCCTCTGCCTTTGCAATCGCAATTTCCGCCTGCGAAAGCTCCGATTGCAGAATCGCGACTTTGAAATCGGGTCGCGAAGAGAGCGCTACTGAAGCAAGCTTCTCCAGATTCAAATTTGTTGTGACCGATGCGCTTTGGACTGGACGGATCTTTAACGCTTGCGTAATGCCGGCGAGCGTTTTTAATCTGGAAAGAGCTCGCGAACCTTCAGCTCTCAACGTTGCGAGATCGGCTTTCAGACGGTTCAGTTCCACCTCACTCACAACTTGCTCGACTGCGGCCGTTTCCCCTTGCTTCACCCGGGCCAAGGTGATCTGATGGCTCTGTTCATCCAGCATCAACGCTTCAGTTGTCGTGTGGATTGTGGCGGCAGTGGTAAGCGCTTCGGCATAAGCCTGCTGAAGCTCCCATCGAACCTGCCGTTCCTTCTCACGCAACTCTTGCTGCGCCATTTCGATTGCTAAATCGGCAGCACGAATTCGTTTGCTCCGTTTTCCGCCAAGCTCAAACGTCTGCACCAGAGCGGCGCCGTATTCGCGGTCTCCCGGTTCCCCAAGGATGGAGGAAGTCCCCGCACTGATTTCCAACTCAGGATTCGGAAACGCCGCGGCCTGTAGTCTGAGTGCTTTCGCTTCGAGCACCTTGAGATTCGCTGCCTGGATGTCAGCGTTGTTCGTTGTTGCTTGTTTCAGGATCTCCGAAAGAGTTATACCCGCAGCCGGATCCACGTATTCCGAACTGTATTGAAGTTCGTTTGCCGCAAAAAGCAGCAACGGACAGTGAACGAACAAAATGATGATGTACGCCAAAAGTTGTGGGCGCATAAACGCTCCTCGTTTTAAAAAATGATTAGATAGATAACGCTAGAATGAACGAATTAGAAGGAACGAGGAGGATGATAGATGGTGACAGGAAAGGCGAATGTGTCAGAGGGAGAATAGGCTGCGACAACCGGGCGTTCTGCAAAATCCGCTTCCAGTTTAACAGTGTGCTCGATCGTTACGTGGCTGCAGCAGCAAAAGCAGGTTGCGTCCTCTTCGCCCGGATCGACCGCATCTTCATTACAGCACGCGCCCGACAGAGCGATGTCCGCCATCGCAAAGAGGATCAGAAACGCCGCGAGTCCGAAATGAAGGTACCGCATTCTCACGTGAATATAGAATACTTACTTTGTGGCGTCAACAGGCCTTGAGCTCATTTATCAATATTTGCCGCATAAAGCCGCATCCGCTTTGCAATCTCGATGCTCTTGATGCTGACGGCAGAAAGAGGCATCTGGATGTAACACGATATTCCCACTTTTCAGGTTTCACACTTCGGTCGAGTTTATGCAGCATACGTAATCGACAAGGTGCAAACGCCCTCGCTTGAAAAAAAAATGAAAGCTGTTATATATTCAATGTGATGAGAGCGCTTCTTTTTCTGGCCGTTCTTGTTTCGCTGGTGAATTGTCCTGTCATTCTGTTGACTCTGGACGATTCGCACTCCGTTGCAGTGGTCAACGAGCACGGTGTTGAACATCTGGTTTTTTTTCACACAGCCGATTCAGATAAAAATGCTGCTGAGGCAATGCTTCGCGCTGCAGGAAATGAAGAGAACCATGAAGTTCATCTTCAGAATACAACCGGATTGTTGCGACAGAAACTTGCAGCGCAAACCCTGATAAAGGATTGTGCCCCGGCATCTGAAGCGCCTCTTTCAACGTACGCTCAGGCGCCTTCGCAGGCTCCAACCGAGCTGGATGTAGGCGCTCTCCATCGCCCTGTCCAAATTCTGCGGATCTGATACTACTTCCACCTTCGTTCCTTCTAAACGATTTTAGTTTTCTTGACTGGTTGGAGTGTATTATGACGATCCGTTTATTCTATCGATCTATAGGAATCTTTTTATTCTTCATCTCTACCGGGCCGGTGTTTGCACAGGACGCTATCCTGTCATTGAACGAAGCCATTGCGATCGCTTTGGAAATGAATCCCGGGTTAGCTGCGGTTCAGTCCGAGGTGAGGGCCAGACAGGCAGGGATTTTCCAGGCGGGAGCAATACCCAATCCTGAGTTCTCCCTGTTGGCCGAAGACTTCGCAGGTTCCGGGCAGTTTGAAGGATTCGACAGCTCGCAAACAACGGCGCAGATCAGCCAGCGCCTGGAGCTCGGTG